>CALUVK010000165.1 GCA_944324205.1 Candidatus Gastranaerophilales bacterium
ATTTATCCAATTTATAAAGAAAAATAACATTGACGATTTAGTTTTTGTTCTGGGCGGAGGACATTGGGAAATATTTATTGCACAACTGGAACAAGAAATTGAAAATCTGGGTGAGTTCAAAAATAAAATTATTAGAACAGGTTACATTGCTGATGAAGATTTACCACATCTATATTCCGGAGCAGAATGGTTTGTTTATACTTCACAATATGAAGGATTTGGAGTTCCACCGCTAGAAGCAATGTCGTGCGGCTGTCCTGTCATAGTTTCTAATAATTCTTCTTTACCTGAAGTTGTTGGCAACGCGGGCTTACTTATAGATTGGGATAGCGATGAACAACATATTGAAGCGTATGAAAAATACTATTTTAATGAAAATATAAGAAAAGAGTATGCTCAAAAAGGATTGGAACGCGCAAAAGAATTCTCATGGCAAAAAAGCGCAGAACAAATGATTGAATATATAAACAAAACTTTTACAAAGGAGGCTCTATTAAATGACCGACAAGAAACAAATAACTATTAATTTTGTCGATTTCCCAGAATATTTCACAGTCAAAGATACAACAAAATTTAATAAATATGACAATTACATTATAAATATCTTAAAAAAATATTATTTGCCAATAATAACATCAGAACCAGATTTTTTATTTTATAGTGTTTTCGGGAATGAGTTTGAAAAATATAATGATTGCGTAAAAATATTTTATACGAGTGAAGTTATAGTACCAAATTTTAATAATTGTGATTATGCTATTAGCTATGACAGAATAGATTTTGATGACCGTAGTTTATATCATCCGCTCTATTTTGATTTAATGGACAAAACTATACTCAACAAATCACACATAACACCTGATATGGCAAAGCGAAAATTCTGTAACTTCATATACTCCAATGAAAATTTCGGTGATGGTGCTATTTTAAGGAAAGATTTTTGTCAAAAACTTATGAAATATAAAAAGGTTGATTGTCCGGCAAAAGTTTTAAACAATATGCAAAATGCTATTAATGGAAGAACTGATAATTTTAATCAGGGCAAGCTAATTTTTCAAAAAAATTACAAATTTACCATTGCTTTTGAGAATAATTGTTCCATTAGCTATACCACAGAAAAATTAGTACACGCATTTCTCGCTAATACTATACCTATCTATTGGGGAAATCCTGAAGTAACAAGAGATTTTAATCCGAAAGCCTTTATTAATTGCCATGATTATAGTTCTCTTGATGAAGTTATTCAAAAAGTTATTGAGCTTGATAATGATGACGAAGCTTATTTAAAAATGCTGCGTGAGCCTTGTGTAAACAGTGATTATAAATTCGATAAGCAAGAACGACTGGAAAAATTTTTAATTAATATCATAGAAAAAGGTAATAAACCGTTTAACAAAAATCCAAATCCACTTATCAATAAATATGGTTATGTGGGGCCGACATTTGAAGATAAAATTAAGGGAAATAAAAGACTAATTAGCGCACTTGATAAAGAACGCGCAAGGTATAGGTTATTAAAAAACTTGACTTTTGGCAAAAAGCGATTAAGGTATAATGAAAAGTATCATGAAACCAAAGAGTTATTACATAAATTATCTCAATAAAATTATATATAGGTGAAATTATGCAAAACGAAATCAAATCAGCTTTGAAACAAATTAGCAACAACTTTTTAGCGTTGGAAGAAAAATCTGACGTTATAGAGAAGATTGCAAATATTTGGATTGAGGCATTAAAAAACGGAAACAAAATTATTTTTTGCGGAAATGGCGGTTCTGCAGCTGATTCACAGCATCTTGCGGCCGAACTTATGGGCAGATATAAAATTGACAGAAACCCCATGCCGGCAATTAGCCTTACTACTGACACTTCTGCCTTAACCGCAATCGGAAATGATTACGGATACGAGCATGTTTTTTCCCGCCCTTTAAGAGGTATCGGAAAGAAAGAAGATGTTCTGGTTGGGATTTCGACTTCAGGGAATTCTAAAAATATTCTTGAAGCGTTTAAAACAGCAAAAGAACTCGGAATAAAAACGGTTGCATTTACGGGGAAAAGCGGCGGAGAGATGATTAAAGAAGCTGATATTACACTCAATGTTCCGTCTGAGATTACAAATAATATTCAGGAAATGCATATAGCTTCAGGTCATATAATCTGCGGAATTGTTGAAAATTATTTTTTTAACTAAGGAGTATACAAAAAATGATAATAACAAGGAGTCCATACCGAATATCGTTTTTCGGCGGCGGAACAGATTATCACACATGGTATGAAGAACATGGAGGAGAAGTATTATCAACCTCTATTGACCATTACAATTACATCAATTGCCGGTACCTTCCACCATTTCATCCGGAATACAAAAACAAAATTGTATGGAGAATTCTTGAATTTCCAAACAGTATTGAAGAAATTCAGCACAACGCTATAAGAGGTGCTCTAAAATATTATGATATTAAGCGGGGAGTTGAACTTACCAATCAATGCGATCTGCCGGCTCGCTCCGGTTTAGGCTCAAGCTCCGCATTTTCAGCAGCTTTAATTCTTGCAATAAAAGCTCTTAAAGGAAAAATGATTTCTAAAGAAGATTTAGCATTGGAAACAATCAATCTTGAGAGAAATGTTTTAAAAGAAAATGTCGGAATTCAAGACCAGATTGCGTCTGTTTATGGCGGCTTAAATCATATTATAATCAATCAGGCAGGAGAGTTTAAAGTAGAACCTGTTATTCTCAATGAAAAACGCAAAAAACATTTTAATGACCATCTGTTATTATTCTTTACCGGAGTTTCAAGAACCTCTTCCGAGGTCTGTAAAAAGCAAATTGATTCTGCTCCCAATAATACAAAGCAATTATCACGAATGCAGGAAATGGCCGGCGAAGCTATAAAAATTCTTACAGACGGCAAGCTTGAAGATTTCGGCAGACTTTTACACGAAACCTGGATGCTTAAGCGCTCTTTAACCGACAATATTTCGACATCCTATATTGATGATATTTATAAAACAGCTCTACAAAACGGCGCAATCGGTGGCAAAGTTCTTGGAGCCGGAGGAGGCGGGTTTATGCTCTTTTTTGCAAAACCCGAGTATCACGGACGTATCAAAGAAGCGTTAAGAAGTTTTATTCATGTTCCGTTTAAGTTTGAAAATAATGGTACTCAAATTATACATTATTCTCCAAAACTTTATTCGCTTCATTCATATGAAAGACTCAAATATATAACAGAAGAAGGTATTAAGGAGTTTGAGCTCGCAAAATGAAAATTATAATTCTAGCAGGAGGAATGGGAACAAGACTTAAGGATGTTGTTAAAAATCTGCCAAAACCAATGGCAGATATTAACGGAAAGCCTTTTCTTGAATATTTAATGGGAAATATGCTTCAATACGGAGCGGACGAATTTGTACTCTGTGTCGGACATATGCGGAAAATTATTATGGATTATTTCAAATCCGAATTCCACGGACGTCCTGTAAAATATTCTGTAGAGGAAGAACTTTTAGGTACGGGGGGCGCTGTAAAACAGGCTTTTGAAGAATTTGGGATTGAAGATGGGATAATCTTGAACGGAGATACATTTGTAAAGATGGATTATACAGAGTTTTATAGAAAAATGCATGGCGAAAAACTCGGGCTTGCGCTCAAGTACGTTGAAAATGCTTCAAGATACGGGCTCGTGAAAACAGAAGGTGAAAGAGTTATTGAGTTTACGGAAAAGAAAGATACTGATGAGGCAGGGTTTATAAATGCAGGAATTTATTATGCGAGGAAGGATTTGTTTGAAGGAATTTTGGATAAAAAATTCTCGTTCGAAAAAGTTGTTTTAGAGGGAATGGTTGGTAAATTAAAACCAAAATTTTGTAAGACCGAGGATTATTTTATAGATATCGGGATACCGGAGAGCTATAGACAGGCATGCGCCGAACTCGAAATGGAGGTCTTTAATGCCTAATAAAGCCTTATTCTTAGACCGTGACGGTGTAATCAATGTAGACAAACACCACGTTTATAAAATAGAAGATTGCGAATTCATCGATGGGATTTTTGATTTATGCCGTGAAGCTAAATCAAAAGGTTACTTGCTAATAGTAATAACAAACCAAGCCGGCATAGCCAAAGGCAAATACACCGAGGAAGATTATTTCAAATTCAGAGATTATGTGCACAATGAATTTAAAAAACAAGGGTGCCCAATCGATGCGGAATACTTCTGTCCTTATCATAC
>CALUVK010000166.1 GCA_944324205.1 Candidatus Gastranaerophilales bacterium
ATAAAAATGACTACTCAACAAGAAGAAAATTTAATAAATTTATTAGACGGTTATGTTGAAAAAGGCGGACACCACTTAAACGTAAACGTATTCAATAGAGAAACATTGCTTGATGCTCAAGCACATCCTGAAAAATACCCGCAATTAACAGTTAGGGTTTCAGGTTATGCTGTAAACTTTATTAAGCTTACAAAAGAACAGCAGGATGATGTTATTTCAAGAACATTCCACGCTTCTTTAGGTAACAGCTGCGGTTGCTAGTAAGAAAAAATTATTGGTAGATTAAAGTCTACATACTTTTTAAATAAAATCGGAGTTAAATAATTTTCGTTTAACTCCGGTTTTATTAATTTTTGTAAATATAAATATTTGGTATTATACTTGAGTTTTGCCTTTTTTGTGTTTTTTATTGCAGATTTTTAGTCAATTTATTTAGACCAAAAATCTTTTTATATATAGGGATAAGATTAAGTTAATTTATATAGGGATAAAACATGTCAGTAACGGGTGCAATTACTAATTTGTCACAAACAAGTACAAAACTATCTAAACTCAAGAAAAGCATAGGATGGGGCGGGGCTTTAACAGCAGGTTTTTGTATATTTGATTTTTTAACAGTTCCGGGAGCGTTTAATCTAAAATATAATACAGATGCAGAAAAGGTAGAAGGGACAAACTGGAAATCAGGATTTAAAGAATTAGGAAAATCAACAATTAAATGTTTGAGTTATATTGCTGCTCCTGTTGCGATTACCGGTGCAGCAGCTTTATTAGGTCCGATAGGTCTTTCACTTGGAGCTATTGCAGGTTTTGGTTCAACATTTGCATTATCATCTATATTTGACAAGTTATTGCCTGAAGAACAAAAGCTTGTAGCGGAAGCGTGTAAGAAAAAAGGTATAGATATAAATGAAGGTAAGAAAGAATATGTAGCGTAAGTTTATTTAAGTTAATTTTTTTTATTTTTATTTTTATTTTTATTGTTATCTTCTTCTACCCAAATAAGAGTAATTGGCAAAGGCATTGTACCAAAAGGATTAGAAACAGCCTTGTCATATTTGTTTATTTTTCTGTTAACTAATTTAAAAAAACTTTTTAATTTCATATTTATATGATTACATTCACTCTAGCCATATAAATCGTCTTAAATGATTAATTAAGTTTTTTTGTATAAGTATAAAGTCTTACTCTTATCAGGTTAAAACCAGTTGCACAGGTTCTCTCTGCATAAATCGTTTTCCAGTTCCTGTAAGATATTTGTTCTTGTCATTTCGTAACTAACCGGTGTTATAGAGATTTTATTATTTCTTACGGCTGCAATATCTGTTGAAGCATCTTCCGGTTCATTAATAAGTTCTCCTGCCATCCAGTAATAGACTTTGCCTCTTGGATCAATTCTTTTTTCATATGCATCTGTAAACATTCTGCTTCCAAGTTCAGTTGCCGCAACTCCGCCTATATCATCTTTATCAAGTCCAGGGATGTTTATGTTTAATATTGTTTTTGATGGGAATTTGGAAAGAGTAATTTTATTCAATAAATCTGCAATAAACTCAGCAGATACTTTAAAAGCTTCATATTCTGTACTCATACTGGCAAGAGAAGTTGCAATGCTAGGGTATCCCATCATAGCACCTTCCATAGCACAGCTGACGGTTCCGGAATAAAGTATATCTGCACCCAGATTAGGTCCATGGTTAATTCCGGATATTACTAAATCAGGAAGTTCTTCTTTTGCTAGAATTGCATTGATTGCGAGTTTTACACAGTCTCCGGGAGTTCCTGTTGTCATCCAGCAACGTTTAGCGCCATATTTAGCATCAACTTCTTCGACTCTCAATGGTGTTTGTAGAGTAAGTGAATGTCCTGCAGCACTTCTTTCTCTATCAGGTGCTACAACATAAACATCGTGACATGGTGAAAGGGCTTCTATTAAAGCTCTTATTCCATTTGCTAAAATTCCGTCATCATTTGATACTAATATTTTCATAAGAACCTCTCTTTTATAATAAAATGATTAATAAGTGTATTATAACATTACTATTTTATAAAAAAAATAATTTGTAGAATTGAACTATTATTATTTTTACAGCTAGATTGTAAATTTTTGTAAAAAAACAATCTAAAATGTGTTACTGCTTTTTGGAAATGTGGCATTAATAAAGTATAATAATCAAGGATATGATTGTATGTCAAAGAAGTTAGCAGAGCAGTTATTAATGTGTATCTATACCCTGCGCCTCAAACCCGCTTGTAGTCGTATTTACGGGGGGAGGGGGTAATGCTAGACGCCTGTTCTTACGAGCTTTCCCGTGACAAAATATCTTTAACTTTTTCTAAACCTCTAAACCCCTCAACTCCTAAACTCTCCAGGAGGCTGGTATGCTAAAAATTAACACCAACCTCTCATCGCTTATCGTCCAATCAAATCTTCAAACCTCCACTCTCGGTCTAAATCAAGCTATTGAGCGCATGACAACGGGGTTCAAAATCAACGGAGCTAAAGACAACGCCGCCGGTTATTCAATAGTAACTAATATGACAACCAAAATCGGCGCCTATCAGGTAGCAGAAGACAATGCAATGATGGGCTTGGATTTATTAACAACCGCGTCAGAGAATCTTAATCTTGTAACTTCCCATCTTCAGCGAATGCGAGATTTAGCAGAGCAGGCTGCAAATGGTACATATGGAGCCAGTTCATTAAATGCTATTCAAAAAGAAATAGATGCACGAGCAGCAGAAATAGAGCGTGTCATGTTAAATACCGAATACAATGGCCAAAAATTATATGGTGATGGCACCTTATCTGCAACAGGAAATTTTATACAGGAAGTAACCCCATTAACAGCTCAAGAAGCTATAGATCAGGGCTACACCCTTATCCATACGGTAGATGACTTGAAAGCTATTGATGGAGTTAGTAAAGGAAAATTTATTTTGATGAATGATATAGATTTATCAGGAATCAACTGGTCTCCTTTTGTCATGAGTGAAGGAGAGTTGAACGGTAATGGATATGTTATAAAAAATTTAACAATTAATAATCCAAATCAAAGTTATGCAGGTTTATTCAGTTTAATGAGTGGAACAGTAAAGAACCTTGGCTTAGAAGATGTTAATATAGCTGCAAATAAATTTGTAGGCGGAATAACCGGTGAAATAAACCCATATGGTCAGATTGTAAATTGCTATGTAACAGGCAGCATTAAGGGAAACTCATATATAGGCAGTATTAATGGCAGCTCTCTGGTATCAACAGGTGTTACAGCATGTTATTCTTCTGCTAACGTGACAGGCAAGGAGGAGGTTGGAGGTATAACCGGTCGCGGTGGATATATTCGTAATAGCTATATGACCGGAAATGTGACTGGAGATTCATCTGTAGGCGGATTGTCAGGAATCGGTTGCTCAATCAGTAATTCATATGTTACCGGTAAAGTTGTCGGGAACAAAAATGTCGGTGCATTAATTGGTAAAATATCGAATGGCAAACTCGGAACAGCGTCATACTGGAATAAAGAAACCACAGGACAAACAGCAGGAGCAGGAGATGTAGGTTCCAGTACAGATAGTTCTATAGGAGTTACAGGTGCAGAATTGAAAGAATTGATTAAGAATGGAACTTTATACGAAGCATTGCCAGAAAAACTCCAGGGCGGCCAACATTACAATCTGCAGGTGGGCATAGACTCTTCTTCTAATTCCGTAATAGAGTTTGATACCAAGTTTTCATTTAGTTTGTATGTGGATGTTTCTTCCGCATCAGGCGCGCGCGATGCAATTTCGGCCATAGATAATATAATAAAACAGGTAACAGCCAAACAAACAGAATTTGGTGCCGTCCAAAATCGTTTGACAAGTGCATTAGAGGGTATTTCAATTCAGTATGAGAACCTTGTATCATCCCGCTCGACAATTCGTGACGCAGATATAGCGGAAGAGAGCTCTGAATATATAAAAATGCAGATTTTGCAGCAGGCTTCCGCCACCTTGCTTGCGACAGCTAATCAGACACCAGCGATTGCGCTGCAGTTGTTGTAGGAGTGACTAGAGACTGAGTGAATAAGTGAATCAGTAAATAGGTGAATACAACCGGCCTGTAAGTATACTTCCAAGTACACTGTCATTCAGAAGGAGCGGTAGCGACTGAAGAATCTCTTTGAATTTCAGAGATCCTTCGGGCGGGTTGGGCATAAACTGACTCACATTTTATTTAC
>CALUVK010000167.1 GCA_944324205.1 Candidatus Gastranaerophilales bacterium
GCTTCCGGACTATCAGCAGAGCCTTGAAGCATTTTTTCTTCCATCTCTGATAATTCAAAGTGGAAAGCTTTTCCTCTGTCGATTTTAACTTTGCAGGTTGATAAAGTTGCTGCTTCCGCATCAGGTAAATCTCCGCCGTCATAATCAAAAAGGGTTACGAGCCCCGGCATTGTTATATCAACTTCATCACCTTTATTGATATGGTCTTTCATCTCGGAATGAGCTAATTTACCGATAACAAGCTCATTGTAGAAATGTTTGTTGAATGCTTTAGAAAACGCATTCACTATCATTTGTTTTGTCGTTGTCATAAATTTTCCTTTCTTTGTTACATGCTAAAAGCCATGGGATTCTTCGGCCCGTACGAGCCGCCACTACTGTCCAAGATGGTTTCGTAAGTAAAAGTCATATATTAGCGTGTATCTGTATTTGGATAAAATCATATGATGTCAAGCCATAATAACGACCCCTCACCCGAATTTCTAAGTTTCGCTTGTGCTCAACTTGAAATTCTTCCCTCTCCCGCAAGGGGCGAGGGAACCGCCACGTTAGACATGGAGCCGACCCTCCCCTTGTGGGAGGGTCGAAATCTCTGATTTCGGGGAGGGGTCATCTATAGATACTTAGCTAGTATTTTAAACTCCTAAAATTTATTTCAGACAGTAGTATTACGAGCCTCAGAATGACGACCTGATTAAATCAATCTTTCAAGAAGTTCATCAACTTCTTTTGAACTCATCTCGTCAAGCCGTTTTTTAGGAGGTGTAAACGAAGATGTTTCGTTTTTAGAAAAATTCATACTGTCTGTAACCTTCTGCGTTTCGGATTTTCTTGCATTTTCTTTCTCGTGTGCAAAAATCCTTGAAGATACATACCCTTCAAGAAGGTTAACAAATTTATCCGCATCAAGATTTTTACCCAGAGCAAGGTAAGCTTCCTTATAAATTTCTCTGAAAGAAGGGTCTTGAAAATATTGAGGAGTGTTATATTTTTTTGTGGCCTCTCTCAATTCTTTTTCAGCATCTTTTACAGCTCTTTCCTTATCCCAGGCTTGGGTAATATTGTTTAACATTGCGGAGCTTTGTCTTAGAGAACCTAACTCTTCTGATTGAACTCCCTGATGTTTTTCAAGCTCTTGATACGCTTTTGATAAATCTTCGACCGATTTAAATTTTCCTAAAATAAGATTAGAAGGGGCTTCAGCTTGTCCTTCTGCCTGTTGTGCTTGAGAGTTATCGGAGTTAACCTCCGGCTCTGCAATCGTTTCTTTTTCTTGAATTTCTTCCATAAAAATCCTTTCTTGTTTATTCTGTAAAATTCAATATTTAGGACAGCATAAGCTGCCCTAAATATTTTTATATTAGTTGATATTTTAGAAAATATGTTATAAAATTAACTCATGCTAAAGTACATTAAATCATTTTATAACTTCCTAATGAAGCTTAAACAATACCATGCAACGCATGTATTAGTTATCCCATCACTATTATGTTTTATTATTCCGTACATTTGGCTTTGGTTTCATGTTTTTAAAGATAATTGTGTATTAAATAATGGCAATCTTTATATGGCTTCTTATATTCTTTTTATAATTTATTATACAGTTACATTCTGCTTTCTTTTCATTGCATTATTTGTTGAAATCATTATTTTTATTCAACAAGTTATTAAGAAAAAGAAAATATGCGTTAAATCGGATTTCTTATTAAATAATAAATATTATAATATTGCATACTTGTTGACATTAATAAATTGTTTATTTTTTATATCCCATGAAATAAACCCCAATGTTTTTTCTGATTTTTATGATTTCTACTCCGTTACCATGTATTTATTCCCTTGGGTTTTCTTCATCAAATAAAATATCTTTTAATTCTTCATAGCTAAAACTTACTTGTTTTTTACGGAATATAGTAACAATCATAAATATCCATTCTATTAGCATCACTTGTATAATAAGAAAATATATTATAGGATAAACATATGCTTAAATACATTAAATTATTCTATAACTTCCTAATGAAACTTAAACAATACCATGCAACGCATGCATTGGTCATACCATTTTTTGCGGCATTTGTTCACACATATTATATCATTTGGCTTATAATCCTGAATGACAAATATGGAATGAATATAACAATAAATGTAGAATTTTCTAATAACTTACTTATTATTTTATTATTGATTTTTGGGGTTTCAATATATATTACAATATTCATAGCAATTTTTACATTCATCTTGCAATTTATCATAAAACGAAAAATCTATATTAAGTCAAATTTTTTATTAAATAATAAGTATTACAATTTTTTATATCTTTTTTCTCTTTTAAATTTTTTAATAATAATTGTATGTCGCGTATTTCCTTTTCTTCATATACAAGATTGCTATACATTTATTCTGTTAGTATTACCTGAGAAGATTTTGAGTTTACTCCTCAAATAAAATATCTTTTAGTTCTTCATAGCTAAAATGAAGCTGAATATAAATCATATAAGGCTGTAATTTACCGGCTCGTTGTTGTCGGTCAGCATTATTATTGAGCTCTTTTATTCTTTTATCAGTATTGGTATCATTCTCTTTTGGAAACCAATGCTCAAAATCATAGAAATCACTCATAACAAGACTTATTGAACCGTCTGAATTTTGTTTCATATCATGCACATCAACATTATGGAGTACTCCGAATAATGTGGCTTTATCGTTCCAAGAGGGAGTTCCTGGAATCTCATCTTTTGGTTTTTCAAATGCAACTCCCTCTTGAAAATATTTTCCCTCATACTTGCCATTTACTATATTTTTATACTCGTCTTTAAGCAGATTTTTTAATTTATCCGAGCGTTTCAAAACTTTGACAAGTTTAGAAGTTTCTTTTGGTGTAACTACTACGGTCTCATTTGCTCTTTTTAAATCAACAGGATTATTCAAATCTAAATTTAGACCTTTTGCTATTTTATCAAGTATAACATTTTTATCAACAGACTTTGGTAAATTATTTGCCTTGTATACAAAATTCCTTTTGTTACTGACAACCTTTTCCGGATTATCTGCTAACTCCAAAGATATTTTGTAATAGTCTTTTACTGGCTCATCATCACCTAATGGTAACTTTGCAAGAGCCTTTTGGAATTTTTCTATAGGCATTAATCTATCGTAATTTCTATATAACTTAGAATATTCTCTGGCAAAATCTTTAGCCTCTTCCTCTATATCTGAAGTCTCGACATGTCCTTCTAAAACATATCCGTTTGAAAAGGAGTCTTCATTATTTTCAGACTCCTTTTCCCCATTTTTATCTTCAGAATGCCCCAAATGTGCAGCACCACAGGTTCTTGTATATTCACTCACTTCAGTACCGTCACTTCGAGTATACCCACTCACTTTATATGAACCTACGCATTCGCTACCATTACTCATCTTCCCTGAACCAGAAGAATTGCCTTTTGCATATATAATGGGTTCATTGCTATGTTCGGGTAAAGCAACCATTTTAGAGTTATCATCATTGACTTGTTCTCTGGTTTCTAAAAATGGTACAATAATTTCCTCAAAGATTTTTTTCGCATTACGTTCACGACTTGTTGTTATTAAGTCATTGATATAATTATCTAACACACTCATAAAGCTCCTTTCTTATTTATCCTGTGAAGCATTATTTTCTGCTCTCTCTGTATTCCCAAGATTTTGCGGAGGAGAACTTATTTCTTCAGAAGCTCTGCCTTGAGCTTGGTTAGCTTGAGAGGTTGCCAAAGCATTGAGCAGGGTATTTATTTCATTTTCGGAAGTTTTTCCACCTCCCGGGGTTACCCCCAGATTTACCCCTTGATTTACCCCAAGGAATCTTTCCGGGCTGTCTACACCTTTTTGCTCAAAATACCAGACAAATATTTCCTGCAAGTTTAAAGGTATTAGGGAGGCGAATCTATCTACCGCCTGAATTAAAATATCAGCCTGCTCGGATTTTTGTGTTGTCATAGATGAATCTGCATACAGATATTTGTATTCACCCTGACGGACAAAATCATCAATCTCAATAACCTCCTGTTTATTTTCGTGATTAACAAAAATTGTCTCTATTCCGGATTTAAAATCCGCACAGAGCTTGGCAACTTTTTCTACGTTAGGAATAATCAAATCCTGATTAATAGTATCAACAATCATTGCAAGCCTTGTCATCTG
>CALUVK010000168.1 GCA_944324205.1 Candidatus Gastranaerophilales bacterium
GGGTTAATAAAAGTAGTTTTCGCAACTGAAACACTCGCAGCAGGAATTAACATGCCGGCGCGTTCTACGGTTATAAGTTCAATAAGCAAAAGAACAGACAGCGGACACAGAAATCTCACTCCGAGTGAATTCCTCCAGATGTCGGGTCGTGCAGGCAGACGCGGAATGGACGAAATAGGATATGTTGTAATTGTCGGCTCTCCTTTCCAGACACCAGAGGAAGTCGCAGAGCTGGTTTTAAGTGACGCGAATCCGCTTGAGAGCAAATTCTCTCCGAGCTATTCAATGGTTCTTAATCTGCTTCAAAGGTTTACTCTGGATGAAGCTAAAGAACTTGTACTGAAAAGTTTCGGGTATTATTCTTCTAATTCAAGAATTGAGCCGCTTTTGCTTTTGCAGGAGCAGTACAGTGAAAAAATAAACGAGTGTAATTCTTTTGTATGCTATTGTAATAAAACTAATGAAGATTTGCTTGAATACAATAAAATAAGGGAAATATACGTTCAAAACAGGCGTGTATTTAAGACTATACAGAAACAGGAAAAGAAGAAAAACCGCCCGCTTTCAGATGACGCAAGAGAATTCGGGCGCCAGACAAAAGAAATGCTTCATAAAATGCATTCTTATGAGTGCGACACCTGCAAATTGTTTAAAAAACACATGAAAAATATTGACGTCCTTAACCGTTATGAAGCAAAGCAAAAGGAATTAAACAAAGAAATTGAAAGACAGAAAGATATTTTCTGGAACAAATTCCTTTCGCATAGAGCTGTTTTGAAGGAATACGGATATTTAAAAGAAGATTATCCGACAGAGAGAGGAGTTACAATCTCCCAAATCCGCTCGGAAAACGAACTCTTCTTAGCACAGATTATATTTTCAGGCGTTCTTGAAGGGCTTACGCCGGCTGAGCTTGCTAGTGTAATTTGTGCAATTACTACAGAAGACATGCGGGCGGATTTGTATTCAAGATTACCGCTCTCTCCTAATGTCAGAAAAAGATTGAATAAAATTAAGGATATCAAGCGGGATTTGGACAAAAAGCAGAAAAAATACGACGTTGAAGATCCTATGTACATTAATGCCTTCTACTCTCCGCTTATTGAAATGTGGGCAACAGGTTCGGAGTGGGATGATATAATCGATCAGGTTGATATGGGAGAAGGCGATATTGTAAGATGCTTTAAGCGTGTCATAGATGTTCTGCGCCAATTTTGCACAATATCTAATATTCCGGAAGATTTGGTATTTACAGCTCGCGAGGCTATTGATTTAATCCAAAAAAGTCCTATAGATATTGATTAATATTTGCTCTCGCATTTAACAGCATATTTAAAGAACCGGCAACCCCATTGAGATTAAGTTGCATATTACTTATCCTGACCGGTACTACATGGCTTAAGTTGTTATCCATATAAAAAGATTTGCATTGTATAAATGGGCTATTATTGTAACAAATTAACTCAAAGGGTTGAAAAATTTTATTGTTTGTATTAATATGCTCATGACATAAATTCTGTATAGTTATTTATCCAAACCGGAGTGCGGGGAATAACAGAGATAGTCGCCTAACAAGTTTTTTGGCCTTTGGGGCTAATGCAATTGCCAAAAGGTTTATTATAAGAAATATCTTATATCAAAAAATTTAGGAAAGACGCTTTGATAGGAACTAAACGAGAACATAGCGAAACCGTAGGGCGGATTTTTACAATAGCTTACAGAATCCAGTTTACATTATGATAAGAGGATTTCAATGATTAGAAAAACAGTCTTAACAGCTATTGCATTGCTAACATTGCTGTGCGTTAGGGCTCAAGCGGAACCCACGCCGGAACATGTTATCAAAGAAACCATCGTTAAACATTCGCTGGAGATGGATGTTGACCCTGCTCTTGCTCTAAGCATTGCTAAAAAAGAATCAGGTTTTAAACATGAACTAAAAAGTCCTTATGGTGCAGTCGGAGTATTTCAATTACTCCCATCAACAGCAAAAAGAATGGGATTTAATCCTTATTACTTAAGTGAAAATATTAAAGCCGGGCTTACTTATTACAAAATGATGTATAAAATGTTCGGTTCTACAGAGTTGGCTCTTGCAGCATATAATGCAGGTCCTGGTAATGTTAAAAAATTTGGAGGTACAATTCCACCATACGGCGAAACAAAGAGATTTGTTAATCAAATTATGCTTGAATATAACAAGCAAAAAATTAACCCAGACCCTGCAATTGTAAAAGTAAAGCAAGCAAAAGCCCAAATGCCTGAAAGGCAGACAGAGGCGGCAAATGTACCTAAACCTCTTGAACTTCCAAATTTAAAGGAAATTCCTGAAGTAAAACATTCAGACCCTGTAATGGAAATTTTATAATAAAAAAAGGTGAATTTTATTCACCTTTTTTATTATAAATACAATCTTTATTTATCTTTCTATCATTGATTTAAAGTGTTCAAAATCTTCCATTGTATCAATTCCAACCGGAACATTATTTACAATTGCAACTTTTATTTTCATGCCATTTTGCAGTGCTCTTAATTGTTCCAGGCTTTCAGCTTTTTCACAAGGAGATTGGGGAAGTCCTGTCATCTTAAATAATGCTTCGCGTTTATAGCCATAAATTCCTAAATGCCCATAAAATTTCCATTCACCTTTTGTATTTGTTCCGCGTTCAAATGGGATTTTTGAGCGTGAAAAATACATTGCGTAGTGATTTATGTCAAATACGCACTTTACAAGGTTGGGATTGTTTATTTCTTTTTCATCTTTTATTTCTCTTACAAGAGTTGAAATATCTGCATTTTTATCTTCTTTTATATTTTTTATTACAAGTTCAATATTACTAATTTCAATTAAAGGTTCGTCTCCTTGAAGATTAATAATATAAGCTATTTCAGGGTGCTTCAATGCCACCTCTGCAATTCTATCGCTTCCGCTTTTGTGACTGCTTGATGTCATTTCAACTTCGGCACCAAATTTTTTACAGGTATTATAAATTCTTTCATCGTCTGTAGCAACTATTACACGTTCTGCAAGGCTGGTACTGCAAGCCTTTTCCCAAACCCATTGAATAATTGGTTTGTTATTTGCTATTAAAAGTGGTTTGCCTTCCAATCTCGATGAACCATACCTTGCCGGTATAATTATTGCTGTCTGTTGTTCCATTTTTTACCCTTTTCTATTTTGTTGCATTAATAAATACTGCATTTGTTTTTAAATTTATTTCACGCCCTGTCAGATAATTCTGAACATCTTGCATATATTTGTCAACCGTAGCTTCATCAAAATATTTTAGATATCTTTCTTTTGTTGAAGGTTGATCTGGTGAAGGCGGATTAATAAACCATTCTTTTACCATATTTGGCTGCACTATATATTTTGAACGAACTTCTTGAAGCTTAACCTCTGGAATAGAAAATCCTGCAATTTCAAGATTTGTTTTGAGAGTATGTTCATCAAAGTTACAAAGTGAATCCATGGGATTTTCCATAATTTCATTTTCAACCCGTTTAAAATCTTCATATCTTTCAATATAAACAGGATCCAGGATTTCCCAATACCTTGTATTCGAGCGTATTATTGGTTCAAAAGCACATAATTTTCCGCCAGGTTTCAAAACTCGATATATTTCATTAAATGCTGGTTGTTTATTTACAACATGAACCAAAACAGAACGCATAAGAGCTTTATGTATACTACTTTCAGGAAGAGCTATATGTTGAACGGGACATTTCAAAAGTTCATAACCAGCTGTAACTCCAGATTCATCAAGAATTTTTTTACAATCATCAAGACAATCCTGAAACATATCAGAGAAAATTACTTTGCCCTGGCAGTTTTGTATTTCGAGAGCTTTAAATGCTAAAAGGCCGGTACCAGTTCCAATATCTAAAACTATATCATAGGGTTTAATCTCAGCATAAACAAGTATAACATCTCTTACAGCTTCCAACCAACGCATAGTTTGTTCTTGCATTTCTGGAGTTTGTCCTGCAAAACGATTCTGTTTAAGCCATTGTGTCCAATTTTTGCAAATCTCACTCATACTTTTTTCCTTATTTAATGGGATATGTGTAAATTATACTATATTATCCAGGTTTGAGCAATTGTTTTTGTAATTTAAAATGTTGTATATTTTATTTATTTTTAGAGTGACAACTTAATTGCAATGCCGATTAAATT
>CALUVK010000169.1 GCA_944324205.1 Candidatus Gastranaerophilales bacterium
TTTTATCTGTATAATAAGTGTACTAAGTACAATAGAAAAGGGAATATAAATGGCGCTAAATTTTCAAGATTTAATACTTAACCTGTCACGTTTCTGGTCGGATTACGGATGTATTATCCAACAGCCTTATGATATTGAAAAAGGGGCTTCGACAATGAATCCGGCTACTTTTTTAAGAGCATTGGGACCTGAACCTTGGTCTACTGCTATGGTTGAACCTTGCAGACGCCCGACGGATGCAAGATATGGCGAAAACCCGAACCGATTAGGACATTATTTCCAGTATCAGGTTATTTTAAAACCCTCACCGGATAATGCGCAGGAATTATATTTGAAGAGTCTTGAAGCTATGGGGATTGATTTATCCAAGCATGATGTAAGATTTGTTGAGGATAACTGGGAATCTCCGACTCTCGGTGCAGCCGGTGTAGGCTGGGAAGTCTGGCTTGACGGGATGGAAATTACCCAGTTTACGTATTTCCAACAAGTCGGCGGACTTGAGGTTAAGCCGGTTGCTCTTGAAATCACTTACGGGTTAGAGAGAATTGCGATGTATATACAGAACAAAGAGTCCGTATTTGATATTATGTGGAACAATACCTTAAAATACGGTGATATTTACCTTCAAAACGAAATTGAACAATCTAAATATAATTTTGAATATTCTGATGCTGAAAGATTATTCAGCTTGTTTGACGCGTATCAAAAAGAAGTCGATAATTGTATAAAGGCGGAATTGGTGCTTCCTGCTTATGATTATGTATTAAAATGTTCGCATACTTTTAACCTTCTTGATGCAAGAGGTGTTATAAGCAAAGACGAACGTATTAATTTTATAAACAGAGTAAGGACTATGGCCTCTGCAGTTGCTAATTTGTATGTAGCACAAAGAGAAAAACTCGGCTTCCCTTTGCTTAAGGCAAATATATAGACAGTCAAAACAAAAGAAAGGTTTTAGATGGCGAAATTTAACTTCACAAACGCAGTTTCCCGCGTTTTAGGGAAAATGATTACACGCAAAAATCCGGATGATGCTTTAGCAGGTGCTGCTGAAGGGGGTTTAGAGAAGACTCTCGGCGTCTGGGATTTGATTATTTTAGGAGTCGGTGCAATTATCGGCTCTGGAATTTTTGCGATTGTCGGTATTGCGGCAGCCGGAAGTCCTGACGGGTCAAGCCCGGGGGCTGGGCCTGCTTTAGCGGTATCAATGGTGATTGCGGCAATTGCTTGTGTGTTTTCAGCGCTTTGTTATTGTGAATTTGCTACTATGATTCCTGTTGCAGGCGGTGCTTATACGTATACGTTTGCAACTTTAGGTGAGTTTGCAGCCTGGATTGTCGGCTGGATTTTGATGTTAGAGTACGCTATCGGTTTTATTGCGGTAGCTTGTGCATGGACAAACCATTTTATACAGTTTATGCAAGGTTTTTCGGCGTTCCTTCCTGCCTGGTTAGTAAATCCTCCTGTCTGGCTTGTAAATGACTGCCGCTCGGCTATTCATTACTGCAATACGCACGGGCTTGATGCTCAAACTGCAATTCCTCATGTTATGGGAATTCCTATATCTTTAAATCTTCCTGCAATAATTATGATTGCGCTTATTACGGCAATTTTAGTCAAGGGAACAAAGGATTCCGCTAAGATGGCAGGACTTATGGTTGCGGTTAAACTCGGTGTTATAGCTTTATTTGTACTTGCGGGATTATTCTATATTAAGCCTGAAAACTGGACACCATTTGCGCCAAACGGGTTTGAAGGTATTTTTATGGGTGCGTTTATAATTTTCTTTGCATATATCGGTTTTGATGCTCTGGCAACAGCGGCTGAAGAGTGCAAAAATCCTCAAAAAGATTTACCTATAGGAATATTAGGTTCTTTAGTCGTAACAACGGTTGTTTATGTACTTGTTGCGCTTGTTTTAACCGGCATGCAGCCGACAAGCGGGGTTGCTATTCCCGACGGGTTATTTAAGGCTCCTATGGCTTATGCTATGACTGTTGTTCACCAAAACTGGTTTGCCGGGTTAATCTCTATCGGCTCACTTGCCGGTTTAACTTCCGTATTGCTTGTAATGCATATGGCAGCAACAAGAGTTCTTTATGCAATGAGCAGAGATAACTTTTTACCGCATATATTCTTAAAAATACATCCGAAATTCAGTACTCCTCATATTTTAACTATAACAGTCGGTATTGTCGGTATTTTGGGTACGCTTATTTTGGATTTAAATGTTGCGGCTTCATTGTGTAATTTCGGAACATTTACTTCTTTTATAATAGTTTGTGTTGCGATATTAATTTTAAGAAAAACAGAACCGAATAGGGAAAGACCTTTTAAAGTTCCGTTCTGCCCGTGGCTTCCGATTATGGGAATTGTGTGCTGCGGCGGTTTGATGGTATTTTCTATGGTTGTAGCTAAAGGTGAAGCTGCTGTTTTATCAACAGAATTATTTATAGTCTGGGTAATTATGGGGGCTTTGATATACGGAAGCTACGGTTACAAAAAGAACAGGAAAGCTGAAGAAGCTTTGATTGAAAATAAAGAAACAATAAAAAATGATGAGATTACAGCCGGTATTAAATAACTTATTACAGCGAAAGACTCCGCAGGAATTCATTGAGGACGGAACAAATTCGGGTTTGAAGAAAACTCTCAATGTTTTTGACCTCATAGTGCTCGGAATAGGGGCTGTTGTCGGAACGGGGATTTTTACGATAATCGGAAGCGCTATTGCAGGAACTTCTGAAGGTGCCGGAGCCGGCTCTGCGATTGTAATTTCTATGATTTTGGCGGCTATTGCAAGCGTATTTTCAGCGCTTTCTTATTCTGAAATTGCTGCAATGATACCTGTCGCAGGAAGTGCTTATACTTATACTTACGCTACAATGGGCGAGTTTATGGCGTGGATGGTCGGCTGGATTTTGATGCTTGAATACGCTATCAGTAATATTACGGTTGCAAGCGCCTGGACAGGGTATTTTGTCCAGTTTATGAAAGGGTTTCAGCATATTCTTCCATCATGGATTGTGAATTGTCCTCTATGGCTTAGAAATGATTACAGAACAATTTATGAGATGAGCGGAAAATACGGCTGGAATGTTTATGACAAAATGCCTTTTATTCATCTTCCGCTTGGAATAGATATTCCTGTTGCAATTAATATTCCTGCAATTGCAATTGTTCTTATATTAACAATTTTGCTTATCAAAGGGGTTAAAGAGTCGACAAAAGTTGCCGCAATTATGGTTGGGGTTAATATGTTTATAATCCTTTCTTTTATTGTTGCGGGGGCGTTTTATGTGAAACCAGAAAACTGGACGCCTTTTGCGCCAAACGGGTTTGAGGGTATTTTAACAGGCGCTTTTGTTATATTCTTTGCATATATCGGGTTTGATGCGATTTCAACTGCGGCAGAAGAGACAAAAAATCCGCAGAGAGATTTGCCGATTGCAATTATGGGAACATTATTTATCTGTACGGTTCTTTATATTCTTGCGGCTCTTGTTTTAACCGGGGTTGTGCCTTTGAATGCGATTGATACTCAAGCGCCTCTGGCTCATGCGATGAGATTTATCGGGCAGGATTGGTTTGCAGGATTGATTTCTGTGGGTGCACTTTGTGCGTTGACTTCCGTGCTTCTTATTTATCAATTGGGCGCAACAAGAATTCTTTTTGCAATGAGCCGTGACGGGTTCTTGCCTAAATCATTGAATAAAATTCATCCGAAATTCAAAACCCCGCATATATTAACCTGGATTGCGGGCATCATAGTTATGATATGTGCTCTGTTTATGGATTTAAATACGTCTGCCGAGCTTTGTAATTTTGGCGTGTTTACTTCGTTTATTATTATTTGTATTGCGGTATTGATTTTGAGAAAAACGGAACCAGACAGAAAACGTCCGTTTAAAGTCCCGTTCTGTCCGTGGTTTCCGATTTTGGGGATTTTAACAAGCCTCGGGCTTATGTACTGCAAATTCGGTCACAAATCCACCTCTGCTCTTTATTTTGGAGTATGGCTCCTTATCGGCCTTGCAATCTATGCCGGCTACAGCTACAAAGCCAAACGTGCCGAAGAATAGAGGGGTAAAATTAGGGGTAAATCAAAAAATAGTAGGTCAGGCACTGCCTGACA
>CALUVK010000170.1 GCA_944324205.1 Candidatus Gastranaerophilales bacterium
TTAGTATTAAAAGGCGCAATGTTCGGTAATACCAATAATGATATTGTGCTTGTTATGCTGACAGGAATTTGTTCAAATGTTTTTCAAAATGAATTATTATATAGTACCGGAAAGCTGCTTAGTGAAAACGGAATTACCTGCATTATAGCGCACGCCCATGACTCGTTTTCCTGTTTTGCATATACGGATTTATCCAGCGGAAAACAAAAGCACGCCGGTGTATTTAATGATGATTTTAGTATGGTTTATGAAGATGTTGAGAGTTATGTAAGATATGCTAAAGAAGAATTAGGTTTCCGGCAGGTAATATTAGGCGGACATTCT
This sequence comes from Candidatus Gastranaerophilales bacterium, assembly GCA_944324205.1. Lineage (GTDB taxonomy): Bacteria > Cyanobacteriota > Vampirovibrionia > Gastranaerophilales > Gastranaerophilaceae > CAG-196. Next base: position 325 of record CALUVK010000170.1, read on the forward strand.
TTAGGTTCAAATAAAATTATCCATTATCTTGGAAATACCGCGGATAATTATGTAGACTATTTTATAGTTTCATCTCCGGTTGATATTATGCACTGGTGGAGAGTTATGCCTAATATCGATAAGTGTTTTGAGCTTGCAAAATCCTTTGTAGATGCAGGAAGAGGGGATGATATTCTTCCGTTTCTGTTCGGCGGTTTTTCACCAATGACAGCGAATACTGTTTTAGGGTTTTATAATGCAGATAATCTCAAAAACTGTCCTGTTTTGAGCAAGGAGGGCGAAACAAAATCTTTATATAATATAAAACCTGAAGGAACATTTATCATAGGCTCAAGAGACTCTGTAACCGGTGAAAGTCCTAAGGGATTTATGGAAACACTGAATTCGTGGACAAGAAATCCCAAACGCAATAAGGTTATAGAAGTGGAAGGCGCTTCGCATATTTTTTACGGAATGCATGATATTTATGCAGAAACAGTTTTAGATTGTATTCAAAATCATTTTTATCCGGTATGTACATAAAAAAGGAGAGTTCGGCAGTGAAAAAGCTATTAACTTGTATTATTTCGTTATTATTTTTGACAGGAGGCTTAGTTATGGCAAAAACAAATGATTGGGATAAAACATTCCCGAAAAGCGACAAGGTTAATATTGAAAAAGTTCATTTTAAAAACCGCTATGGTATAGAATTAACTGGCGACTTGTATATTCCTAAAGAAAAATCCGAAGCAAAAATGCCGGCAATTGCGATATGCGGCCCCTTTGGCGCAGTAAAAGAGCAGGCTTCCGGCTTATATGCACAGACTTTAGCTGAAAGAGGATTTATAACTCTGGCCTTTGACCCGTCATTTACGGGTGAGAGCGGAGGTGAGCCAAGAAATGTTGCGTCACCTGATATTAATACGGAAGATTTCTCTGCTGCTGTCGATTACTTGAGTATAAGAGAAGACGTTAATCCTGAAAGAATAGGTATTCTTGGAATATGCGGTTTCGGTGGTTTCGGGCTCAATGCTGCTGCTATGGATACAAGAATTAAAGCGACAGTCGCTTCTACAATGTACGATATGACAAGAGTGAGTGCAAACGGATATTTTGATTCAATGGACGAAAATGCCCGTTACGCCTTGAAAGAGTCTTTGAATAAACAGAGAACAGAAGATTATAAGACAGGGAGTTATGCAAAAGCAGCGGGGCTTCCGGACAAATTAACTGGAGAAGAACCGCAATTTGTACAGGATTATTACGGCTATTATAAAACAAAACGAGGTTTTCATCCGCGCTCAATTAATTCAAACGGCAATTGGAATACAACATCAACATTATCTTTGATTAATATGCCGATACTTGCATACAGCGGAGAAATAAGAAATGCCGTGCTTATAATTCATGGTGAAAAAGCACATAGCAAATACTTTTCCGAAGATGCATTTAAGAAACTTAAAGGCGATAATAAGGAATTATTAATTGTGCCAGACGCTAACCATGTTGATTTATACGACAATATGGAAAAAATCCCGTTTGATAAAATTGCAGAATTTTTTCAAACTAATTTAAAATAAAGAATAGAATTATATAAGTAAAATCCCCTCTGGAAACATGCCAGAGGGGATTTTAAATAAAATATTTATATAAACTTATAAATTAAATAATAAATGATTGAAGATAATAACATACATGCCGGAATCGTAAGCACCCAGGCAGTTACAATATTACCAACAATTCTCCACTTTACAGCATGAGCATGGAATGTAGAGCCTACTCCCATAATCGCTGTAGAGATTACATGGGTTGTACTTAATGGAATCCCGAAATGTGAAGCTGTAAGTATCAGACCGGCTGCAGATGTTTCAGCTGCAAAACCGTGAATAGGCTTTAATTTAATAATTTTATGCCCCATAGTCTTAATAATCTTCCAGCCGCCGTTCATGGTTCCTGCGGCCATCATAAAAGCACAGATTATAATTACAAATAACGGGATTTCAAAATCTCCGTTAGGGGCTTTGTGTAATACCCCGCAAGAAAGTAGTGCCAAGGTTATTATCCCCATTGTTTTTTGTGCATCATTTGAACCATGACTTAAAGCCATAAGACCAGATGATAATAATTGCAGCTTTCTAAACTTTTTATTTACCGATTGGGGATTAGCTTTATAGAAAATTCTTATTAAGAATAACATAAGCATAAACCCTGTACAAAAACCGAGCATTGGAGATGTAAACATTGGTATAATAACCTTGTCCATAAGAGTTGTAAAATGTACCGCACTAAATCCGGCTTTTACAACAGTAGCTCCTAAAAGCCCGCCAATTAAAGCGTGTGATGAGCTCGAGGGCAAGCCTAAGTACCATGTTAATAAATTCCACAGGACAGCTGCAAGTAGAGCGCAGAAAATTACTGTTAAAGTAATCATTTCAGAATTAACAATCCCTGCTCCGATTGTTTTTGCTACGTGTGTTCCTGTAAGAGCCCCTATAAATTCTAAAGAAGCTCCAAATAATACAGCCTGTTTTGGGGCGAGTACTTTTGTAGAAACAACAGTTGCAATGGCATTTGCACAGTCGTGGAATCCGTTTATAAATTCAAAAATAAGTGCTATTGCAATTACGGCTATTAATAATAATATTGTTATACTCATATTTCTTAATTCCTAACTTTGCTTTAAAGCCACGTTTAAGACAGTATCTGATACGTGGAAACAAGCATCGAGAGCATTCTCAATTTCTTTATATATATCTCTTAATTTAATAACTTCTAGAGCTTCATATTTTCCTGAAAACAGATCAAACATTGCATGTCTGTGAACTTCATCACCGTATGTTTCAAGCTTTTTCATTTCAATATTTAATTCTGTCATTAATTCAACATTGCTGACCTTCTTAAGATTTTTAATAATTTCTCCGAGCATTTCCGCTGCTCTGACTAAAGTTAAAGCCTGTTCTTTCATTTCATCAGTGTATTTTGTTAATCTATACACTTCTAAATTCAAACAGGCTTTAATAATTCTTTTATTAATTTTGTTTAATGTAACTGCAATATACTGAATATCTTCTCTCTCAAGCGGCGTAATAAAGCTTTTATTTAACTGTTTTAAGGTAAGCCTAATTGCAATTGAGCCTTTCTTTTTATATTTAAGCAGTTTTTCTTTTTTTTCTTGAGAAAAGCCATTTTTCATAATTTCATCATAAATTATTGCCGTCTCTTTACATACTTCTGCACTGTTTTGAAACAGTGTAAAAAACATTTTATCCTCGGGCGGCATAATGTACGACATTAAATTAAACTTTGGCATAAATTTGCCCTCCTTATCCATACACGTACAGTGTAAACAAAAAATCAGTTGAAATAAAGAGATTTTTAATAAAACTTAACTAAAGAACAAAGAGTGTAAATATATTAGGTAATAAGAAATAATGTTTTAAGAGATTTTAATATATTTGTTATGCATGTAGCCATGCAATTGGCAGGCATTCTGTCTAACTACCAGATAATATTTGTCCTTCAGGCCTGCTCCAGAAACTCTAATGTAACTCAATACATATTGTGTTACATTGGGCATATATTTATATGCCTGAAACTATTATAACATATTTATTTCAAATGTGTACTTTTCTTTCTCTTTTTTTTCGCGTTAAAAGAGAAAGAAAAGTACGAAAAGAAAGAGAAAAAAAGCGGCTGTTTTCTATGCCCTTACGGGCATTGGGATAAATTGTATTTAAGTTCTGCGGCAAGGCCGGTAAACCGGCTCTCTTTCGCTCACTATCGCTGCTTACGCAGCACGTTCGCGGCGTATTCTGCGTTAAA
>CALUVK010000171.1 GCA_944324205.1 Candidatus Gastranaerophilales bacterium
TTACAAAGCCTGTAATTCCCGTATTGAACAGAGCCGGCAAGAGATTTTACCCCGCCGCAGGCATCACATGTAAAAAATTCATTCTCGCAGTCAGGATTTTCTTCAATATCATCAAGCCTCATTTGCTCAACTACTAATTGCATTTCTTTTACAACTTCTTCTTTTGATTTCATGTGTTGTTCCTTTACCCTTCCACTAATGCCTTCATTTCTTTAATAGCCTGCTCTAATCCGACAAAAACGGCACGCGAAATTATTGAATGCCCGATATTTAACTCAACCAGATTAGGAATTTCATGCATTCTTTTTACGTTCTGATAATTCAGACCGTGTCCTGCATTAACCTTTAGCCCGAAATTTTGTGCAAAAATCGCAGCCCCTTTAAGTTCTTCAAAAACTTTTTCTTCATTTTCCGTCCCGAAAGCTTCCGAATATCTTCCCGTATGCAGTTCTATAAATGGAGCGCCGGTTTTTGATACTGCTGAAATCTGATGAACATCCGGATCTATAAAAAAACTTACCTCAATATTTTTTTCTAAAAGCGGTTTTGTAAATTCAATTGCCCATTTTAATTGTCCTTCGACATCAAGCCCGCCCTCTGTTGTAACTTCCTGTCTTTTTTCCGGTACAATACAAACCGCATGCGGACGAATACGGAGTGCTATTTCCTGCATCTCCTTTGTCATAGCCATCTCTAAATTCAATCTGACACGAGGAAGCATGCGGATTTCTTCGACATCTTTATCCTTAATATGCCTTCTGTCTTCTCTTAAATGAGTAGTAACCGAAGCCACGCCGCATTCTTTGCAAATTCTTGCCGCAGTTATAACATCAGGTTCTATGCCTCCTCTTGCATTTCTTAAAGTCGCAACGTGATCTATATTTACACCTAATAACATTTATTCACTCCTCAAATTTCTGTTTTTATTAATTCTTAATAACGCCGTGTAAGTAGGTAGTATCGTAATATTATTATCCGCCGATTTCCCTATATATTCAACTGCTTTATTAATATCTTTAACAATTTTTATTTTATCAATCCCTGCATACTTGAGTCTTAATGCCATATCTTCCGCTCTTATACCGGATACAATTATTTCTTTCTTACAGCCTGCAAGCAATTCAAATTCCGCATCCCAAAGCCAGGAAACATCACGCCCGTCTGCGTAATTATCATTTATGATAATCAATATATTTGAATTTTTATCTACCGTTTTCAACACTTCATTTGCACCTATAGGATTTTTAATAAGCTGGATTAAAACCTTTTTGCCGTTCAAATACTTAACCTCGCTTCTTCCGAAAGCAACTTTAAAAGTTTTTAAATTTTCCGGAATATTTTCTATTCCCAATTCCAGCGCAAGTGAAATTGCCGCAAGAGCATTATACGCATTAAAAAGTCCGACAAGCGGTACTTCATAATTTATATTATTAATCTTTATTATTGAATAATCCTTATAAATACTGACATCCGCTTTATATTTAACTTCAGGCCTTGAATAGCCGCAATCGCAGTAATAATGCCCCTGCTGTGCTAAAAATTTCTTCTCGTATTTCAATTCTTTTCCGCACGGACATGTAAAAACCTCTTCAACAGAACTGTCTGCTCTCAAGCTTTCATCCGCATAATAAACATTTTCTATCCCGTAAAAGATTTTATTTTCGCCATCAAAAGAAGCTACAAGCGGGTCATCCGCATTCAAAATTAATTTCAAATCTTTCTTCTTATCAATACCATTTTGAATAAGCTGCTTAGTCTTAGCAAGCTCGCCATACCTGTCTAACTGGTCGCGGAAAAGATTTGTTACAAGAAGATAGTTCGCATCAAATTGATTATATATTTTTGAAAGATAAGCTTCATCAGATTCTATCACGGAATAATCCGTTGTTTTAAAGGTATTAAGCTGTGTCGATAACGCATTTACAACTCCGTTGAGCATATTAGCCCCCAGAGAATTATTAATAACCGTGTGATTATCATTTTTGATTAAATGCGCTAAAATACCGGAGGTTGTTGTTTTTCCGTTTGTTCCGGTTATGTTTATTTTAGTTTTAATATATTTATTTGATTGTTCTAAAAAATCAGGGCAAATCTTTTGAACCATCATGCCAATAACAGAAGATCCTGAAGAAAGACCTGTTGTCTTAAAAAACAAATAAACTCCTTTTGCAAATAACAGCGAAAAATAAAATCTGATAATTTTCACAAAAATACTCCTCTAACAATACAATAATATAATAATTCAGGAAATTTTGCCTTATTTTACCGTTAAGTTTTGTAACAATTATAATTAAAACCCTAAAGTTTTTATTTAAAATGTCGTTAAATTATTTGAACAATTCTTAAATAAATTGATAAATATAATAAATATGATATTATAAAAGTATAATAAAAAATAAATATATTCAAAAGAAAGGAATAGCAAACGTGAGAGCTAAAATTTTTCGTGGATTTTCTCTAATAGAGATTATGATTGTGCTGCTGATTGTTGCAGTAATAGCAGCAGCAAGTGCACCAATGGTTACTAAAAAACTGGCAGGAAGAAATGCCGGAATAGGCGACAGCCCATGGGTATTTACCGGACTAAATGGTAACATTGCTTATAATTTAACCGGAAACGCTAATACCTCTGCAATAATAGGAGCAAGAGATGTAAACCGTACTAATGGGCAACCTATCCCCAAACTCTATATAGAATCAACAGGACAAGAACCCCAAATAGGATTTGGCTCCAGAGGGCAGAATGGATATGCTTCTTTACTAATGGATCGCATTAACAATAGAGTTGCTTTTACTAATGCAGAGATTATCCCTAATAATTCTGTCGTATTTGGTACCAACCAAGAATTTTTAGGCGGAAGTATTTCGTTTCCCCGTCGCGAAGTTGTTGCAATAGGTACAGGAACAGTAGCTCATGCTTCGTCTACAGCACTGGGTTTTCAAGCTGAAGCCCGTTCACCATTTGCTATTGCTATCGGTGCCGGAGCAACTGCAGGAGAAAATGCAGGTAATACCGCATCCCCAAAATCTACAATAGCAATTGGCAGAAAGGCTACGACCAGCGGTCTTACACCTGGAATCGCTATCGGAGATGGAACAACAGCAGGACATGAAAGTATAACAATCGGTCACACAAGCTCTTCTAATTCTATGGGCATTGCAATAGGAAGTGGTACACACGCAGACAGTGCATCTTCAACGGCTGTTGGTTCTGGAGCAACTGCTAGCGCAGGAAACGCTACGGCAATAGGAGCTGGAGCAACTGCAAGCGCACAAAATGCTACGGCAATAGGTTCCGGAGCAACAGCTAACACTAACAATAGAATTGTATTAGGAACTAATATGGATACCGTCGAAATTCCCGGCAATCTTGTTGTACAGGGGAATGTACAACTCGCTACAAATGGCAACGCTAGAGTTCAAATACGTACAGCACACGGACATACTGCTCAAGGAGGTGGAGACGCATATGGATATGTAGTTCTTAGTTCAGATAATTTGCTTATGATTGGTGCTAGCAGCAGTAATTTAACATTATCAGGTTTGGGCTCACGATTAGATAATCAAGCATCAGATATAAGTAGTTTGAACGGAACTATCGACAGCCTAACCGGGCGAATTCAACAATTAGAGTATATGTATCAAAGGTTGTATAATTCGTATAATTCAACAATTAAATAATTATAATTAAATTTTTCACATTATAGGTCAAAGAAAAATTTCTTTGACCTATTTTATATTTAATAAAAAATTCTTTTGTTAAGAAAAATTACATTGTATAATAAAATTTAAAATTTTAGGCAATTTTTTCTGCAATAATGTTTTTATATAAATAGTTAGGTTTATGAAGGTTCATTATTGTGACGCAAATTAATCCGAATATCAACCAATATAATAATTATCAGGCAAATGCTTCGCAAATGCCTGAAAAACAGCGTTTAGCAAAACCAATTCAAGCGTCTATAGGACAACTACAGCAGCCTGTTAAGATACCTAACTTTTATTATGTGCCGGATAATTATGAAC
>CALUVK010000172.1 GCA_944324205.1 Candidatus Gastranaerophilales bacterium
TTTCTGGTTTTAATATAGCCGAGCCGGTTAAAAATTCTATGAACGTGAACATCAACACAGATTGCAGGTTTATTAAACCCTCTTGATAATACAAGATTGGCGGTTTTTCTTCCGACTCCGTTAAATTTTACCAAATCTTCAATCTCATCTGGAACTTTTCCATCCAGTTCTTCATCAATAATACGCGAAAGCTCTATAATCTGTTTAGCCTTATTCTCATAAAACCCGACCGGATAAATCGCTTCTGCAAGCTCTTTTACCCCTACTTTCTTCATTTCTTTGGGAGTCTTAGCAAGTTTGAGCATTCTTAATGTTGCCGGATAAGTTGTCTTATCATTGGTTCTCAAGCTCAAAATGCAGGCAATTAAAACAAGATACGGGTCATTAAAACTGTCCATAAGGTGCACAAAATCGCTCATCGGCTGTTTTGCCTCTTTGAGTTTTTGAACAATTATATCAATTTTATCATCATTCATACTTTTACCTGATCCTCTTTTATTAAATTATAAAACTTTTTATCAATATCGTATGTAATATTAACAACGTAAGGTAAAAGACTTTCGTCAAAGTTAACTTTCAGCTTTTCTATATCTTCCGGATTAATTTTAGTATTTGATTTAATTAAAATATCTAAATCCAAAAGTGACCGAAAGTTACCCTTTACGTGGGAACCGTAAAGATAAAAATCATATTTTCGCGGTATGGTTCAATAATATTTCTAAGAATATTTTCTTCTTTATTGCTTACCCCTTTAATCGGCATTTAAATCCTCATTCTCTTCTACATTTTTTCAGGAGCTGAAACTGCAAGAATATCAAGCGCATTTTTCAATGTTGTTTTTATTGCAATCATTAGTGCAAGTCTTGATTTCATCAGCTCTTTATCTTCTGAAATTACTCTGTTTGAGTTATAGAATGAATGGAATTCTGCCGCAAGCTCCTGAACATATCTGCAAATTGTATAAACAGTTCTGTTTTGAGCTGAAAGCGCTATAACGGATTTGAATTCTTCGAGTTTAAGAATTAATGTTTTTGCGCAGTCCGCCGTATTAAGGATTATATTCTTATCAAAATTTTTGACTAAATCCTCAAGTTCTTCCTGCTTCATAGGAGCCGGGAGTTTTTCACCCGTCTCCGGATTAAGCCTTTCATTCACTGCATTTCTTAGAATTGAGCAGACTCTTGCATAAGCGTATTGAACATAGAATACGGGATTTTCATCAGTTGAGCGCTTGGCAAGCTCAATATCAAAATCAAGCGTCATATCAATATTCCGCATCTCCATCCAATAACGTGTTGCATCAATTCCGACTTCTTCTATTAAGTCATCTAATGTAACCATATTTTTACGTTTGCCCATCCGGACTTCTTCTCCGTTGACAACCAGATTTACAAGCTGGCCTAATAGAACTTCAAGCTTATCAGGATTATAGCCGAGAGCTTCAATAGATGCTCTTACGCGGGCTACATAACCGTGGTGGTCTGCTCCCCAGATATTAATTAGCCTGTCATAACCTCTTCTTAATTTATCAATATGGTATGCTATATCCGCTGTAAGATATGTATTTGAACCGTCAGCTTTTTTGATAACCCTGTCCTGATCATCGCCGAATTCAGATGACTTAAACCACATTGCGCCGTCGCGCTCATAAAGCATGCCTTTTGCCATAAGTTCTCTATAGCTTTCTTCAACTTTGCCGGATTTATGTAAATCAAGTTCTGAATAAAAGTTATCAAAATGAACCCTGAATTCTTCTAAAAGTTTTTTCTGGCACTCTTCCATTTCTTTTTTTGCAAAATCTGAAAGTATCTGAATATCCTCTGTCGGTTCATGTTCAGCTAAAAATTTCTTTGCAACCGGTATTAAATAATCACCCGGATAATAATTTTTTCTTTCAGCCTCATCTGTCGGGAAATCTATATCTTCACCCAGTTCTTGCTTAATTCTTATCTTTAGAGAATTCCCGAGTTTTTGTATCTGGCTTCCTGCATCATTAATATAAAATTCCTGATAAACTTCATGTCCGTAGAATTTTAAAAGGTTTGCCAGAGCACTCCCCATAGCTGCCCATCGCCCGTGTCCTATATGAAAAGGGCCGGTAGGGTTAGCAGAAACATATTCAAGCAGGATTTTTTCTTTTTCTATTTTTTCAGGACGGCCGTAGTTTTCTTTTTTAGTGAGAATTTCTTCTACAGTATCTGCTAGAAGAGAATTTTCTACTTTGAAGTTAATAAACCCGCCGACAACTGTTACTGTATAATTTTGGGGAACTAAGTTTTCAACAATAGTCTGTGCAATCATTGGCGGTGCAATTTTTGCCGCTCTTGCAAGAGATGAGACATTTACTGCAAAATCACCAAAATCTGGGTTTTTAGGCTTTTCTATCATTAAAGAAAATTTGTCGTTTTCGCTCATCTGTCCGAGTTTGTTTGTCAAAACAGCTTTTTTTATACCATTTTCAACTTCTTTTAGAAAAAAATCTTTTAACATCTTTTATCCTCACATATTCTATTTATCCATCAGTATAAGATAAACAGGCGGAAATGTACAACAGAATTATATTACTCCGGTAATTAACCATATTTAAATTTAATTATTCATATTTTGATTTCTATACTTATATAAAATCTTTACAATTCAATAGGATGTATTTACAAGCTTATATGCAATTTACAACTCTATTTTGTAAAGTTTTATGGAGTTTTGTAACAATTTTCTTATTTTTCCTAAAGTTTTTCTAAAAAAGTCCGTAAACATAAATATCCAAAATAAATAAGTTGATTAGGAGCTTAAGGTCGTGAAAAAATTAGTATTAGTGTTTGTGGCATTTATGTTTTTAGCATGCAATCAAGTGTTTGCATACAGAATTAGTAGTTTTTCATCTGATGCAAAAATTATTGCAGCAATGAAATTGTTGGAACGTTCTGGTGATACAGATGTATTCAGAAACCTGCAGAAATATGGTGTGCGTGTTAAATTTAGCGATCTTTCTATGGTTTCTTATAACAAGAGCAAAACATTTGCAGTAAGCACTTATAATAAATACGGTACACGTGTTATATTAATCAATTCTATTTATAGAAACGCTCCGGCAGAACAGATTGCTTGCTTAATTGCACATGAAAGCTACCATACAGGCTACAGTGCAGACCTGGAAGAAGAAACTCTTGCAACTCAAAAAGAAGCTGCCTGCTGGTCAAGATTAAAAGTTGCATCAAAAACTTATCCTGATAACAGACTAACAAGAAGATTAGATAAATTAACCGGATTATATCTGGCTTCTGATAGCAGCAATAACCTTGTTGAACAAAAAATTGCGGACAGCAGCTTTTATAGAACACAATTTGGTTTAAATTAACTTATAACAAGTGCCTGTATAATTTCAGGCACTTATCTTATATAAAAAAGTAAAAGCGATAATTAAAAAAACTATCGCTGAATTATGTGTGTGTATTATATTATAGATTTTAAAGTGTGTGTGTTACTAAAATTAAAACTATGCAATTGCTCTAAACTGTTTAGTTTCAGCTTGTTGAACATTGTCATTTTCTCTAATCATATTAAAAGTTCTATATAATTTATAACCAAGTGCCTTTAGTGGGTTTGTAGTTACGGAATCTGCATTCTGTGCAAATTCCTGATTATGCTGGAACTTGATTGAAGCATTAGGGTCTCTTAACATTAATATTGCATCTTGAGAGTCATTACTTCTAGATACTACATTGTTATTGTGAGTAAAGTTGATATTTGAAATTGCGTTTATATTCATTTTAATCACCTCTGTGACCTTTCTGTTATAATTAAGTGTCTCATCTACACTTCATTCAACAATTTCATTATGCATCATTTAAAAAGAAATGTCAAGAGGGGGAAATAGTTTTTGTTAAGTTTTGTGAAACTCAATAAAAATAAGCAAAAGAGGATAAAATGTCAAAAATACACTTAAAAAATAGTCCAACAGGGTAATAGCTAATCGGTGTATTTTTTACACTAAATCCTAAAAAGG
>CALUVK010000173.1 GCA_944324205.1 Candidatus Gastranaerophilales bacterium
GTATAATCTTCCGTCCGCATATATTCCTGCGGTTTAGCAGCTTCCTTAAGAATATCTTTTTTTTTTTTATCAGGCCCAAGAACCATTAATAATTTATGTTTCATAAATCTATCCTATATCTTCTATTATATCTTCTAAGATATTTTTTTTTTTTTATTTATCCGCAAGCTGCAGCTCTTCCGGAACTTTTTCCCTCTCATCTTTTTTAGGGTCTTGCCTCTCTTCAACAATCATATGTAAATAAGTTTCCAGCTCCTGCGGGGTTTTTGCCTCATAATAACTCCTGCAAATCCGCCTTACAAGCTCATTACCCTTAAACGCATCTGAAACCAGATGAATACAGGGTTTTCCGGTTAATAAATATTCAATAAGAAATGAGCCGCAATCCGTTATAAGCATTCGAGATTTTCTGAATAAATCTAAATAATCCCCCTTGTCGTACAAAATTCCCGCGTTTGCCCAGCGTCTATAATACTCATCCGCCGCCTCTTTACTCATATATCCGGATGTATAAAGAAATTTGTATAATAAAGGGTGAGGCTTAAAGACCCAGTTCAATTCGGGATGATTTTCCGCGTATTCCAATATTTCCCGCCCGTTCCAGTCAAAAGTTCCGTATCTTATATTATTACCGCAGACTGTCCAGTGCGGAGCATAGATTGTATATTTATTGTCCTGCTCTTCTTTATTCAGATAAAAATAATCAAAAAACGGATAGCCCACTGTTACCAGTTTTTTCCCGTTATCCGGCATAAAAGGTGAATAGAGCTTTTTGTAAAAATCATTTGGAATATAGTATTTATAAATATACCTGTGAAATCTTAAATCGCATTCAAAACGCTCCTCTGTATCCGAAATAAAATACGGTACATAATACGTAAGCGCGAATTTTGAACAAACTACAGGCCCTTGAGAAGTTTCAACATACCACGGATGCTGGTATATGATTATATCCGGTTTAGGACTCATCTCTTCAAACGGAATATAGCGTCCTTTAGCCGTATCAAAAGCCTTTAAAACCCGCATATCCTTGTTTTTAAAAAAAACATAAACCTTATTAAAATCTTCGTCTGTTTGGTAGTTACAATTATTTTCAGGCGCTGCATTTTTGGTTACAAAAATATAAGGCTCGAACCGTTCATCTTTTTCCATTAAATCGTAAACGCTCTGGCATTTCCATTTAGTATCATCATAAACGTAAAATGCAGCAATTATCGGAGTTTTCCCTTTAAGCCTCTTCTTAACCTTTTTTATATTCTTCTTTATATAAGCACAGTTTGAGGCAATTTTCATTTCATAAAAAAATTTTTCCCCAAACCTCAATTTTTTACCTATTTTTTCATAATCAATATACATTAAAGCTCATCCTGCAGTTTATTTTCGTACTGAAATTTGTAACCTTCTATGAAACTTTTGACAACAGCTTTTGCAAATACATTCCTTGCCGTCCAGTAAGAAGTATGAGCAAAAGCGAACAGTCTTCTGCTCCAAACGCTTGAGTCATCATAGATTACGCCTGTCGGGTTAAGGATTTCCAGGTTGAGTTTTTCGGCAATTTCTTTGTAATTCAGATTACGGCTTGTAGGAAAACCAAGAGGGTCTTCTCTGAAATTGATTGTCAGCCAAAATATTCCGTTTTCAAAAATGTATTTGGTCATAACCTTTGTACAATAATTAAGCTGATAATCAGGGTCTGCTAAGTCTGAATAAAATAGTACAAGCGGACTTGCAAAGTTCACAATACCGCGCAGATTTTTTTCCGGAGCACAGGCAAGCTCGGTCATTTCATCAAGTTTCAGATAATTATTTTTTAATTCCTCCTGATTTTGATTTAAAATAACTCCGCCTGATTCAGTTACAGAGGCAATTTTGGAATAATTGTAAGATAAAGCTGAAATGCAGGTTGCTTTTCTAGGGTTTTCTTCTACAAATTCCAAAAACTCTTTATCCATGCCAAACGCTTTAAACATTTCAGCAGAGTTTATATATCTTAGTTTGTTAATAAGATATTCATAAGTTACGAAAGAGCCCGCGGAATAACCATATAAAATCACATCCCTTCCTGCTTTCGCCTCTTTTTTAACATAAGAGTTAAGCTCATCCAATATCGGTATCATATTATGGCTTTTCTGAACCCAGATTGCATCATGCATATATTGTGCAATAAGACTTCTGGCAATATAAGCACCCGTAGAACTTATTGCCTTTGAAAAATCAAGCTGGCCTCTTACGTAATCTAAATCCGTCTTGCTCTTATCCCCCCAAAAGAAAATTACAGGCTCTTCTTTTACATCCAAGCCGCCGTTAGAAGAATAATGGGCTTTGATTTCTTCATTTTCAGTAAATTTTTGTCTCAGAACCGGATGAAGTTTTCTAACCCCTTCTTCATACCAGTTTTTCATCTTCTCATCGTTATTATTTGAACCGTTAATATATATAAAACTTACGCTGTTATTATAAGCCCATGCCGGATTAAACAGCAGCAGAGCCAAAAAAACTAATAAAACCTTCCTCATACTCTAAGTTTAGCATTTAATCTTTAAAGGGGCAATAAAAATTCTAATTCGAGTTATATTTATATGACTTAATATATTGTTACAAAAAAGCAATTATTTCCTATTTGTATACTTTATATAAATAAGGATATTTGTCATGACATTATATAACCCATTTACAAATCTGAATACGGATTATTTAACATACGGATTAAATACGCAGTCAAGCTGGTTTACTCCGCAATTTTCGTCTTTTTGCTGGAATATGCCTTCTTTTTTAAATTTTAATTCTATGTTTTCTTCTTTTTTCAATCCTGCATCATTTATGACATTCGATTTTTCTAAACTTTTTCCGACAACAAATGTATGGGAAAATCAAGCATCTATTTGGAACAATACAAATTTCTATAATACAACTAACTGGGGCGATGTTTTTATTAAAAAATCAGACGGAAATAAAACTAAAAAATCTTCATTCCATTATGCTGCAAAAACTTCCGGTAATATAGACAATACATATTTAAGCTTATCAAAAGAGAAAGCGTTTGAAAAAGCAAGAAAAGATTCTAATTTAGAAGAACTTAAAGGAGGTAAAAACTGGGAAATATCCGAAGCATCGTTCAAAACAGACATACCTTTTGCTAAAAAAGGTACTGGTAAAATATTAGACAAAGTATCCGATTTAATAGGTGAGAAACTCGTAATTACTTCAGCTCTGGGAACAGGAGAAGCAGGAAATCCGCATCAAAAAGGGGGATATGCAAGTCATCATAACGCAGTAAATCCAAAACTTGATATCAGAATTAGCGGGAATGGACAGCAGCTTGCACAAAAATTGAAAGAAACAGGCTACTTTAGCCGTGTTTCACTTGAAAGTGACCATCTTGATGTTCAAATTAATCCGGAAAAATTTAAAACAGTATAAAAATATTTCAAAAAAACTTACAAAATATCAAGAGGATCAACATCAATAGCGAGTTTTATGTCTTTGGGAAGTGTAATCTTATTCAGGAATTTTGAGACAAAATCGTGTCCTTTTTGTGAAAGCTTATTTTTGATTAGGATTTGGAAACGGTAAAAGCCGTGAAGTTTCTCAATTACGCACGGAGTAGGGCCGAGGGTTTCTAAGTATTCGCCAAACCCGAACTTATCGGTCATTGTATTGAGCCTTAGAGCAATCTCCATTGCGGATTTTTCTGCCCTGAAATTATTCTGGGATGATAAAATAAGCCTTATTATCTGGCTGAATGGCGGGTAATCAAACTCCTGACGCGCTTTTATTTCTGTTTCAAAAAACTTCTCATAATTTTGAGATTTTGCTGTCTGGAATGCGTAATAATCAGGATTGTAAGTCTGGAACAGCACTTTGCCTTTGTATTCTCCTCTTCCGGCGCGTCCTGCAACCTGTGTCAGGAGCTGAAAGCCGCGTTCAGAAGCTCTGAAATCCGGAACATTAAAACCCGAATCTGCACTCAAGACCCCGACTAACGTAACATTCGGATTGTCCA
>CALUVK010000174.1 GCA_944324205.1 Candidatus Gastranaerophilales bacterium
CTTCATAAAATGGTGTTTTCTTTGCATACTCCCACCAAATATCTGCAAAATCTTCATCAGGATAAAACCAGGGTTTTCTTTTCCCTAAAAAATGAATTATTGATGTAGAAATATCTTTATAAAAATTTTTATCTATATTACGTTCAACTTCATAATTCCACTCTTTAGGCAATATGAATATATTATTTTTAAAAATTTTATTTAGTGCACATTGTTCTTGATAGATAAAATAATTCTGGTTTATTGCATCTATTAAGCTATTATAGTATGCTTTATATTTTTTTGTATCGACCAATAAAACACCAGTATTGTAATATTTACATATATCATCCAGTTTTAAAATTTTTTCTGAATATTTTTTTATACTTATTTCGTTAAAAAAACTATTATTATCAACTAATCTTTTCCATATAGGCTCTATACAAGCTCCTATAGCATTATTATCCAACCTTATTTGCCCAAGAAATTTGATATCTTTTTGAATAATTAAATCTATATCTGTAAAAATAATTTTATCATACAACTCTAAAACTAAAGGTGCGATTATTCTATAATAACAAGCCTCGTTAAAATATTCATGAGTAATATTCATACTTAAATTGTTAACTAATTGTTTTGGATTATAATATCTAATGACAATATTATCTTTTTGATAACTATCTAATATTATTTGCTTTAAAGATTCATTTCTTGATGTTGTAAAAATTACGACATCATAATTCCAGTCGTCAGATGTGTTATCACATAGAGATTGTAAATAAACAGATAGGTATGGGAAGTATTCTTCACTACTACTCATTGCAATAATTGAAAAATTTTCTTTAAACAGTGGTATAATTTTTTCTTGATTTGACATAAAATATCCTCTATTACTCTGTATACATATCTTTAAATATTCCTTTTAAACCAACAGGATTAATAGATATGACTTCTATATCAGGGTATTTGTTATCCATAAAAAGTTTAACCTGCTCCCAACCTTGTTTTATTATATCTGTCATTAAAAATCTCTGTGAACTGCCATCATAATAACCATTCATTGAATTATCTATCCCTACAAGATAAATCCGCTTAGGATAAGTATAAATAGCAAAGTTAAATGCTGCAAATGCAGTAGACATAAAATCCATCAATGGCGCGACTTCAATATCCGAAAATATATTTTGATTAATAGCATATTCAAACCCCAAATCATGTCTTGCCGAAGAATAATATGTATAGGCCCGACAACGTTGTACTATACTTTGAGGAACTTGCGGAACATTGGTACCCATAAAAAGCCCGAAGAATTTTTTACAATTATAATTTTGTAATTTAATATAAAAATCAGCATCAGCTTTTATAAGATTTGGATAATCTTGTGCAAAAATATAATCAAATTTTATTGAATTATTTTCAAATGTTCTATTTAATCCTATATGAATGGCACCATCAATCACTTTATATTTATTCAAGGTTGGGCCCGAGCCAACAATAACGACATCTTGTCCTGCATGAATATTTTTAAATGGTGGAAAGATTTTTTGATGTAAATTCTTAACAATATTTGTATTTATAAATTCATTAAAAATAAGTTGGTTATTTTTAAATGTAGAGTTTTCTAAATTAATATTATTAAATTTTGCATTAAAATATTTATAAGGATTAAATGTTTGTAAAACTTTAATTCCAAATACATAGTATTTATTTAAACCATCGTCATACTTTATTCTTTGCAATAAACCAGCAAAGAATTTCATTTTAGTATAATTCATATTAGATTTTCTTTGCATAAGAGGAATTCCCAGCAACCTTATTTCTTTTGAATAAAGGTCTTTTTTTATTCTTAAAAGGCCAAGTAAATATTTTTTTACTACTACAGAATTATTTTGAGTAGCAAGGTAAAAACAAGATTTAATTTTATTTATTATATCTTTTGCGTAAGAATAGAACGGCGTCATCTTATAATAAAATAAAAATTCTTTTTTATACGCATGATTCGTTCCCTGCTTCCAAGGTTTATTCTGGCCAACAAAATGAACAATTGCAGGATCCCTCAAGGCCTCATCGTATTGACTTTGGTCTATACTTTGATACTCCGGTCTTAAGAAATGATATTCATGATGAAAATTCCAAGATTCACTAATTGTAGAGATTTCGTCATTAAAGGCATCACTTATTATATCTTGTTCACCAATACAGTATTTATGGCCATTTGTTTGCATAATTGTTTTTACCCGCTCTAAATAGTTTTTGGTTCTTAATCTCGCTAAATCTATGAGCATAACACCTGTATTATAATAAATTTTATTGCTATTCCCCCATAATCGTTCTGCATTTCGTAGGCTTCCGACATCTTTTACAATTCCAAAACATTTACTTCCTAAATCATAATTCCATAAAATTGATAAATCGTGTCTCACAATTAAATCACAGTCTAAAAATATGACTCTTTGGATATCAGGAAATAGGTCTGGTAATATAACTTTTGCAAATGTTAATCTTGTTACATGATTTGTAACTTTAATTCCTTCAAACATTTTTAGCATATCTTGAGGAACAGAAACATATTTAATTGAAAAATCTTTTATTTTTTTCAATTTTTCAAACTTTTTCTTTGTTTTTTCTGAAATATCATCTGTAATTATATTAATATTAACAGAATATTTTTTATCTAAATTAACCAATACCGATGCAAGCATGGTTGCCGTATATGGAGCAAAATATTCGCTGCTTATAATTACTAAATCTATTATATCTTTTTTTGGCATTATACTTTCCTCTCATATCTATTTCACTGTTGGATATGCAAATGTTCTCGGATTTGAATCTTCATTCTCACGATTTTCAAATCTTATTGTATATCCTTGTTTTACATGTCTTTCTACAAATTTTTGAAAATCCTCATCTTCTGAAATATTGTTTTTGTTTACATACTCTTCTAAAGAGATTTCCGGCTGGTTTACATCTGGATCATGATTAAAAATAACAGCTTTAAATCCAAGCATATCAACAAGCTGCAAAACAACTCTTAATTTTAAACGTTCTTGCCTGGGCATGACAGGGTTATTTAATAATTCTGCAAGTAAGTTTGCAAATGTCTGTCCATTTCTGTCTGTCTCTAATATATATATAAATTGTTGAAAATCACTAACCATTTACCCCTTCCTTTCCGCTTGCAAATGCTTGGTGTGTCCACAGATATTCCCATCGGCCGAAACGGCCGATGGATTGTATGCCGTTTGCTTGGAGATAGTCCAATACAATTTGGCGGTTTTTGTATATGCTTTGGTCAAAGATTACGTTTGCGTATTTTTCGAAACGGATATCTTTTATTAATATATCTTCTTTTTTGAATAGACCCATGGATATTAGACTTGATATTGTGTTTTCAAGGATTTCATCTGGGTGCATGGACATGACCCCTCCCCCTAACCCCCTCCCACAAGGGGCGGGGGAAATATGCTTACTATAAGCAGGCTGCATTACCCTCCCCTTGTGGGAGGGTCGAAATCTTTGATTTCGGGGAGGGGTCATATTTTCTTTTGGCAGGCAATTGTGCTCACAATGAGTGAGGAAATTTGCCACACTCGATTGTTGAGCCATAGAATTCGCAAAAAATATTTCTGCCTGCAAAGAACTGCACCCCTTAGGCGCATTTTCTGGAGACTTCAAGCTCGGGCTGTAAACTCTTGCCGGTAAAATATCTTCATCATAAATATAAAACCAGAGATGTTTTGCTATATCAGGCTTATTAAACCCTAAAGAGACCATATAACCGGAAGTAAACTTCAAATCTGCACCGGCTTGTTTTACTTCGGCAGGAACATTATCAAGCATGTTAACAATCTCCGGAAGTGGTAAGCTTGAAATTAAGCGGGTATATGTATATTTATCGCCATCTTTAAAAATAATCTGCTTATTTTGTGTATCAATCTTAACAACTTCTTTATTAAACCGGATATCAAGTCCTCTCCGGCAATCATTCAAAATACTTCTAAACC
>CALUVK010000175.1 GCA_944324205.1 Candidatus Gastranaerophilales bacterium
GGTTACAAAAACCATATCAGCACCTTCAATTGCGCTTGTAATCTCCTGCTGTGCTTCTTCGGCAGCTTTTTCACCAACCTGAGGTTCTCCGCCGGCGCCGAGACCATTGGTTAATTTTGCACCTAGTTGAATTTTATTTTTACAAATAGAATTATTCAGAACCTGTAAATCTGTATTCATCAACCAGAACTCAACTCCGGCAAGTCCGGATTTAATCATTCGGTTAACAGCATTTCCGCCTCCGCCACCTACACCTATAACTTTAATTTTAGCAGGATTAACTCCCGGTGCTGGCGGGGGTGTCATATTATCTGATGATTGAATATTCTCTATATCTTTTCTTCCGAAAATATCTGGTCCTAAATTATCCACAATTATTCCTCTTTTACTTTCTATACTATACCACTATATTAACATACTATTTTAAATAGAGACAAATGTAAAGTTTTATACAGACTCTTGTTAATATAAGTTTACATGAAAAAAGCATGATGCCTATTGGCTTTGCACTGGTTTTTGTAAATATTTGTAACGATATTGATAAAATCGCTAAAGTTTTCAAAAAAAATGCCGATAACATATCTGTAAGCAAAAAGAAAGCAAAACAAAATTTGTATAGTTGTTGATTAAGAGGTATGTGATGGACGAACATGAAGCACTAATTGAATACTCCGAGATGACAACATTTGACTTTAATTCAAAAGAGTATCAAGAAGTCAGAAGGGATTATATCGAATGTAGAAACTTTGTTTCAAAAGTATTATGGCGCATATCTGATTTTATGAACAGATTTAAGCCAGTGAAAAATTATTAAGGAGCACATATGGATAACAAAAAAACATATGCGGAAAAGTGTTTTTCGCCAAATTGGATAGAAATCAATTTGGATGAATTGTCAGACAGTAAAACCGAAAAGGAGGTCAACCAAGCCGGGGGAAATGAACCCCAAATCAGTCTAGAACAATACAATAAGGAGGCACGCCTAGAGAGCAAACGACGTAAGGATTTAAATACATTATTGAAAGAATTAAGTGAAATTAAAGAAAGTATTGAATTTGCTGCAGAAAAACAGCACAGATTGGCAAATCTTATGAGTTTTTATACCGGTGAATTTGCAAAGTAAAACTTGAAGAAACCAATTCAAATATTGAAAAAGGCGGTAGTTATGAGATACCGCCTTTTTAGTATTTATATTGTTTAAAAAGAAATATTATTGATAAATAACTTTCAAATTGTTATCCAATATTGAACCTGCACAGCCATATCCTTTAGTAACAACTTCATCATTACATGCATAATCACCTTCTTTTGCTGTATACTCTAAGGTATCATCATCCTTAAGCCATGCATATGTATGACTTCCAACCGGTACAACCTGCCCGCTCTTGTCTATATTAAATAGAAAAATATCTTTTCCCAATGTATTTGGCTTAGATTGGAATCCGTTTGTATCAACATACATTGTTGCAAAATCTCCTTTAAAAGAACCTTTTGGTTCAGCTGCTGCATCAAGATTTGTATCACCATATATCCATATTAATAAAGAAATATTATCTGCGAAGTGAAATTCTTTGAATTTATCCCAAGCAACTTGTGAAGGAGTACTGTCGTACAATTCAAAAGCCGGTTCAAAATTATCTGCGGAAAACTCGTCTGTTTCATATGAACTGCCGCTTACATATTTGGACAACATTTCGAAATATTTATCTGTTTCATTGTCTGTTACCTTAGACAAATCTGTTGCTTCTTCATCATGTAACAACTGTTCATGCGCATTTTCTAAAGTTGCAGATATTTTTGCCAGTGTCGGGCCTATTTTTGAAGTCCCGGCATTTTGTACTAATGCTGGTGCCGTAAGAGCTGCTACAACACCAATAATTCCTAGCGTAATCAAAACTTCCGCCAGTGTAAAACCAAATTTTTTCATATAAGCTCTCCTATCTTATATCATACAAATAAAAATATAGCTTTATAATAACATATTGCATTGGGTTTATGCAACTATAAATTTAGTCCTTTTAGTTAATAAAAGCTCTGCTTTTACTATATATAAAAGTCGGAATACAAAAGTCAAATTTCTTCTTTTTCTTTTAGATATTCTTTTATCAAATTAATAGGAGTTGCAAATCCAATGCCTATATTTGATATATTATTATCAGGATTATAAATCGCCTGATTTATACCAATAATTTCACCTTTTGTATTTAATAGCGGACCGCCAGACGAACCGGGATTGATTGCGGCATCTGTCTGTATACGATTTTTTGCGTAATCGATCCTCGATACAATTCCTTGTGTCAATGTACCGCTAAATCCAAATGGATTACCTATTGCCAATACTTTTTCTCCAACTTTAACTTTTTCTGAATTTCCCAATTTTACTGTTTTTAAATCCGTAGGAGCATCTATTTTTAAAAGCGCAATATCTTTATTGTCTCCTAAATGTTTAAGGACTTTGGCTTCATAATTTTGACCGTTATTCATTGTAACAACAATTGTTTTTCCAATATCTACAACATGCGCACTTGTTAATATAACGCCACTCTTATCAATTATGCACCCTGTCCCGCAAGACAGACCATCCGGGACCTGTGAATCTACAGTTACTATAGCTGGATTAATTTTTTCATAAATCGATACTGCACTCTTTTCCATTTTGCCGAATGAAAAGACCGGCAAAGAAATAATCATAAACAATATAGCAAGCATAATTCTTTTTAACATACCTAAATATTTGCAAATATTATAATCCCACACAATTCGCCAAATGAATTCTATATGGTCTATATATTGCCAGCTTTCAAATTTTAAGCTATAATATACGAGATAGATTTATCACAATCGACACACAGAAGGAGAAAAATATGTCAAGAATTGAAAGTTTTAAACAAGCTTTAACAGAAAAAAGAGCTGTAAAAATTATTGCAGGCATTGATAATTTTGACGCTAAAAAAGTTGAAATGGTAGTAAAAGCGGCTTCAAATTCAGGCGCTCAGGCAGTAGATATTTGCGCTAATCCTGATATTATTGCAATGGCAAGAAGTATTACAGACTTAGCTCTATTTGTATCATCAGTTGAACCGCTTGAACTTGCTCATGCTGTTGCTTTAGGTGCAGATGCTGTTGAACTCGGCAATTTTGATGCTCTTTATAAAAAAGGACAAACTTTTACAGCAGCACAGGTACTTAATTTAGCAAGAAAAACAAGAGAATTAATCGGTGATGATGTATTCTTCTGTGTCACTATTCCTGGGGAATTAGAAATTGCAGAACAAATTGAATTAGCTCGTGATTTAGAATCTTTAGGCGTAGATTTAATCCAAACAGAAGGACATTTTTCAAAAGAAGCTCCTTCTAACGGTGTAAGAGGCTTAATCGAAAGAGCGGAACTCACAATTTCTAATACAATAGAACTCTCAAGAAATATTGAATTGCCAATAATGACAGCTACTGGTATTAATCCGACTACTGCTGCTTTAGCATTTGCAGCAGGTGCTTCTGCTATTGGTTGCGGCTCTTGTGTTAATAAACTTGATTCTGAAATTTCTATGCTTGCAGTATCTAAAAGCCTTGTAGAAATTGCAGAACGTAACGCTCAATATATCGTTGAACTAGTTTAATTTATATGACTAAAAACAAAACCCCTTCTCCTGTAAGAGAAGGGGTTTTTATTATATAAGCTCTTTTATTTTTTTCAAATCTTTTAACATAAAATCCCGCGGACTTCCTTCTTCCAGAGAATGATATCTTAAAAGATATGACGGATGAAAAATCGGGATGCATTTTCTCATCTCTCCGCCGATTTCAAGCTCTAAGACTTCTCCCCTTATCTTAGATATAGGGATTTTCTTGTCATAAAAAGATTTTAAAGCCGTAGCCCCGCAAAATATTAAAACTTTAGGATTAATAATATCTATTTGTTTTAAAAGATAATTTTCGCAGGCTTTTTTTTC
>CALUVK010000176.1 GCA_944324205.1 Candidatus Gastranaerophilales bacterium
ATGAAGAGGATAAAAAACATGAGTACATTAGAAAAAGTAAAAAAAGTTGTAGTTGACCAATTAAGCTGCGATGAAGCATTAGTTACTCCGGAAGCTAGCTTTACAGCTGATTTAGGTGCTGACTCTTTGGACACAGTTGAATTAGTTATGGCTTTTGAAGAAGAATTCGGCTGCGAAATTCCTGATGAAGAAGCTGAAAAAATTCAAACAGTTCAAGATGCAGTTAACTACATCGACGCTCACTCATAGTAAAGTTTAAATTTATATTAAGAGGGTGAGGATTGTTTATATTTTCGCCCTCTTATTTATTATTTTTATTATTATAGGAAAAGGAAATGATGACAAAACGAAGAGTTGTTATAACAGGATTGGGAGCTGTTACTCCGTGCGGTATCGGGGTTGACAAATTCTGGAATGCTATGCTTAACGGGAAAAGCGGCGTATCATTGATTGAATCTATTGATACTGAACGTCATACTGTTAAAATAGCCGGTGAGATTAAGGATAAAGACTTTAATCCCGAAGATTATATAGAACCGAAAGATGCAAAAAGAATGGACAGGTTTACCCAGTTTGCAATGGTTGCGGCTGATGAGGCTATAGCTGATGCAAAATTGGATGAAGCAGGAATTGACCCGTATAGAATCGGTGTTCTTGTAAGTTCTGCTGCCGGCGGGTTTAAGACTTTTGAAAAGAACCATATGGCTATGATTGAAAAAGGCCCTACAAAAGGTTCTCCGTTTACTGTTCCGATGCTTATTGTAGATATGGCATCAGGCCGTGTTTCCATGAAGCATGGTTACAAAGGTGTAAATAAAGCGGTTGTTTCAGCTTGCGCAACAGGCTCTCATTCAATCGGAGACGCATTCAGAACTATTCAGTACGGAGATGCTGATGTTATGGTTGCAGGAGGCTGCGAAGCTACGATTACTACATTAGGTATCGGGGCATTTACTGCTGCCAGAACATTATCCAAGAGAAATGATGAACCTGAAAAAGCTTCAAGACCTTATGATAAAGACAGGGATGGTTTTGTCATGGGTGAAGGCGCAGGTGTTCTTGTTCTTGAAGAATACGAACTCGCTAAAAAACGCGGTGCTCATATTTACGCTGAAATAGTAGGTTACGGACAATCTGCAGATGCTTATGATATGGTAGCTCCGGATCCGGAAGGCAACGGCGCTATTAAATCTATGGAATTGGCGCTTGCTGATGCGGGCTTGAAACCTGAAGATATTGATTATATCAATCCGCATGGCACAAGCACCGGTTTGGGTGATATTGCTGAATCACAAGCTATTGCAAAGATTTTCGGCGACAAAGAAAAGAACCCGAATTTAGTTGTAAGCTCTACTAAGAGCATGCACGGTCATATGCTCGGTGCAACAGGTGCTGTAGAAGGTATTGTCTGCGTAAAAACAATTACTGACGGCAAAGTTCCTCCGACAATTAATCTTGATAATCAGGATGAACGCGTTGCTAATCTTGATTATGTACCGCATAAAGCAAGAGATAAGAAAGTACGTGCAGCTCTTTCAAATTCATTCGGGTTTGGCGGGCATAATGCGACTTTAATATTTAAAGAAATATGATTTTAATAGAAAGTTAAATCGGCGGATTTTGAAAAAATCCGCCGATTTTTTGTATATATGTGCTATTTATGTCTTATACTTTTTTTCCGGCAGAAGCAAGCATGCTACTAAAAATAACACTTATATATGCTTCTGTTTTTGCTGTAAATTGTTTTTCGGAAATATTTTTTATAAGTAATGTTTTGCCAAAGCTATGGTTTTGTATATGTTCAAGAATTTCTTTCTGTAACATTTGTTTGAATTGTTTTCCAAAATTTAAAGTATTTACATTTAGTTTTTCTTTTATACTATTAATTCCAAGAATTAATTCTATATTATTATACAATACTGATTTTTCAGAAGATGCAAATT
Organism: Candidatus Gastranaerophilales bacterium; assembly: GCA_944324205.1. Taxonomy (GTDB): domain Bacteria; phylum Cyanobacteriota; class Vampirovibrionia; order Gastranaerophilales; family Gastranaerophilaceae; genus CAG-196. The sequence continues at coordinate 1,944 of CALUVK010000176.1, forward strand.
CAGTATCAAAATTTCTTATATAATCAATCAAAATATGTACAATTTTAGTTTTTTCATTTTCAAAAAGCGGCATTTTGTATTGTTCATACAATGAATTTACTTTTTTGTCAAAATCATCATCAGCCATGGCTTTTAACATTGAAGCACTGTATTCGGATATATCTTGCTTCGAAGGATTTAAAGCTATAGTTCTGTATACTTTTTGTGGTTCATTTGAATGTGAAGCTATAACATCAAGAGTAGCCATGCTTGCACTTGCATGTTCATGGCGTAATCCAGACAGTATTGAATTCATAATTGCGTTTTTTTCCGTCTGAGTTAGAAGTTCTTTCTCGTCAATTTTATCAGCTATTTTTGTAGTAGCAAATGTTAATTTTGCCTTCTCTGTCATTAAAGGTTCTTTTAGGGCAGTTTTAATTATTTGATTGACAAATCTAGGAGGAAAACCAATGTATTCACGTTTTATATAGTCACTTAAAGCTTCATCCAGATTGACTGTTATGTGTATTTTTTTTCCGTCAATTCCGTTTAAGGTATAAACACCTGCCTGATTAATATCGGCGGTTTTTTTGAGTAATTCTAGCGGGTCCTTTTCAATTTTTGGTGTAGCTTCTTTTCGTTCTTCTTTTATTTCACCATATCTCCATATAAAATGTTCATTCCATTTTATTTGTTCTGCATCATGTATGGTAGACCTGTTTTGACGATTTATTGAAATAGTTTGTGTATAATCTAGAAGTTTAATAAAATTTTCAGGAACAAAATCAATTGGTTTTTGATTTTTTATCTCCGGTGTAATTATTTGATATTCATTGTTTATAGGTAATGTTCCCCCGCTTTCGTATGTCTCTTCAAATAGTTCTATAGTGTCTGTTATGGCCGTAGAATAATGTTCTAAAATTTCAGGATGTGCTTTCCAAAATTGAGCAAAAAGATTGTCAACTTTCTTACCGTTGGCTTTTATTTTTTCCGCAAAATATTTCATTTCTTCTGAAAGATGAACTTTATCTGCAGCGACTGTCATAATCGGGCTTAGATATTTAATTATAAAAGCTGCTTCAGGGTCGTCTTGTTTGAAACGTCTGGTTATTACCTTTTTTATGGCTTCTTTATCGCCGTTTGTTTTTATTATATCCCGCTTAATCTGTTCTTTTTGATATTTTTTTATGGAGTATTTTCTGGGTTTAGGTTTATCTGATTTACTTTCTGTGGCTTGGAGTTGTTTTAGGTTTGCTAATTCTTTTTTTAGTTCAGTTTTATTCTGTTTGGGGAGATTCACAAAGAATTTTTTGTATTCATCTCTTGTTGCAATAAAAGAATTCCAAAAATCAGTCTTTGGGTACTGAATTCCGAAAGCGGATGTCGTACCGTAAGTTATCGGTTGGGTTATAATTCCTTTATAGTCAGGATTTAAATCTTTTTCATAGAAATCTTTATTGATTTCTTTTATGGTTTTTCCTTCAAGGTAAATTTTTCTTAGAAGATATATTCCGAAATCATTTTCTCCGTCATTAAAAAGCGGAGTGTCGGACATTTCTTTAGCAAGTTTAATGTCTGATAAAATACCAGAGCGCCCTTTTAAGTTTGCTTCATGCAAATTTTTAAACAAAATTTCATCCGGATAAGTTGATTTAACATCTGCAAAATTGTCCGTAATTTTAAGATATTTAAAGCTTTCATTCATTATCTGTTCCGGGGGAATGTGTTTCCGCTCTTCGTAATTCGCATTCAAGTATTTTTTCATTGTCTCTGGCATAAATTTAATATTAAATTCCTGCTCGTAAAAGTTTTCCGGAGTTCGTCCTCTAAAGTTTATATTGAAATCCTGATAACCGTAATTTACGGAATTTGAAATATAATAAGTATTTTGTTTTTTGGTTTTTGTTCTATTCTGAATAATCGGGGTATTTTCTGCCAGTGTAATTTTTAATATTTTCATACTTTCCTCCATATATAAGAAAAGCACAAGAAAAAAAAATTTTCCATAAAATTTTGTACACA
>CALUVK010000177.1 GCA_944324205.1 Candidatus Gastranaerophilales bacterium
ACTTTCAATACCTCATAAATATCCATCTTATGAGACTTACCGCGGATTTCTACATCAGATATCCTGATTACGTCAATAAAACTCTTTGTTTCTTCGTACGTTGATGAACTTATGAGCATTTTTGTTTTATAAACTTTGTTATAACTCTCCAGTCTGCTTGCAAGGTTAACGGTATCGCCGATTACAGTGTATTCCATCCTGTTAACAGAGCCGATATTTCCTACAAAAACTTCACCCGTATTAATCCCGACTCCGATTTCTATTTTCGGCTTACCCTCTTCTGCCCATTTTTTCTGTAATTCTTTGACTTTCAAAAGCATTTCATATCCGCACTTTACTGCATTTAAAGCATGGTTTTTATCCTGAATTGGTTCGCCGAATATTGCCATTACAGCATCACCGATAAATTTATTTATAATTCCGTTATATTTAGAGATTATAGGCTCCATTTCCGTAAAATATTCATTCAGAATTTCAGAAACCTGCTGGGCAGACATCGTTTCAGACATTGAAGTAAACCCTCTTATATCTGCAAATAAAACGGTCACAACAGCTTTTTTCCCCCCGAGTCCGAGGTTATCAATATTCATAATAACCCGTTTCATAACATCTTCTGACATATACTTGCCCATTGCAGACTTAACTTTTTCTTTGCTTCTGTTTTCAAGTATAAATTTATGAGTATAAGCTAAAATCATTGTTACAACAAACATTACAGGCGGAGTTATTACATTAATTACAATCCCGAAGTAAAAACAAAGCGCACTTATACCTAAATAACCGAATATTATTATGAGCGTAAACAGACTCGACTTAAACAGGTCATAAAATCTTATTATTCCATAAACGCATAACATTCCTAAAAGTGTAATTATGATATTAAACCATTTAGGAAGAATATTAAGAAAATCTCCGTGTATAATATTATCAATTGCTGTAGCCTGAATATCCGCTCCGGGATGGTTCGGACTAATCGGCGTATTTCTGTTGTCATTTAATCCGGTACCGGCCGGAACATTTGCACCTATTATTACAATTTTATCTTTAAATAATTCCGGTTTTATAATAGGAGCGGCACCTTTTTGCAAGTTGTCATAAGAATCCATTATATCAACTGCTGAAAAAGTTTGATGTGAATAACCGTTCCATAATTTATAAAATTTAATCGGAGTTAATATTTGATAACTTGTAACTTTATGTTTAACTTTATAATTCATTTCCGGGAATTTGAGATAAGAATTATCAACCTGCATTTTGGGATTATTATTCATTATAAGAAATGCTCTGAGGGCAAGCGAAGGATATAATCCCCCTTTATACGCCAGAAGATATTCATGTGTTCTGTAGATTTCGTCCATTGCATAAGACTTCAAATTCCCGTCAATAAATCCGGGGAATAATGAAACCGAGCCGTTATATTTTACTGAATTAAAGTACGGTTCCGGCATCGGCATAAGACTCGAATATATATCGGGAAGCATTTTAATTTTATTTTCAACATTCAAGGCAAATTTATCTTCAAATGCTTTATCATATTTTTGCCCGAAATCATTCACAACCCATGGACGTAATGACGGCATAAACCCGACAATAAGATTATCAAACTTATTAATTGTTTCAAAAAACTTTTCATCCGAAGAGGGGTTATCTTTATCGAGGGTCGTAAGAATGGAATCGTGAATAACAACCTTTGGGTGAGCGTATTTTATAAAATATTCAAACAATTTGCAGTTAGTTTCTCTTTTCCACGGCCAGCGGTATTTTTCTGCGGTCTTAGCGTCAATCATAACAAGAATAACATCACCGCTTCCGTAGACTTGCTTCTTTTTATCAAACGGAAGTTTTTCCGTAAGAGAGTGTTTTACCATAAAGTCATAAGCTTTAGGTTCAACAAACGTATATGTTAAAAAGTGGACAAAATATAAAGCAAGTATGATAATGATACTAAAGATTGCAAATTTAAGTTTGTTCATATTATTATGATATAATAAATTTGGACAAAAGGATAGATATTAAAAATGAGTAACAATTGTATTGAAATAATTAAAGAGGATAAGGTGTATCCTATAATCCGCTCTAAGGACGCTGATTTAGCGGTAGAAACCGCAAAAGCTCTTGTTGAGGGTGGAATTAGGGTTTTAGAGATTAATGTTGATAACCCTTCTTTGTACAGAGCAATCGAAGAGGTTTCTAAGTTTGCACAAGTTTGTGCTGGAGGAATAATAACTTCTCTGCAGGCTGATGCGGCATTTGAATCCGGTGCACAGCTTATATCATCGCCAATATTCCAGATGAATATGGTTAAGATATCTAAAAATAAAAGAATTCCGTTTATTGCTGGAGCTTCTACTGCAAATGAAGCATATAACGCTTGGAAATCGAGAATACCTTTGATTAAATTGTATCCGACAGATGCAATGGGCGGAGTTAAGTATATTGAAGATATTTTAAGGCAAATGCCGTTTTTGAATTTAATGCCGATGGGAAATATTAAATTAAATGAAGTTGTGACATATATAAGAGCCGGAGCTTCGGCAGTAGGTGTCGGACGTGATTTTTACTTAGGATTTACTCCGAAAGAGATTACAGCCCGTACAAAAGAAATTTTATCGGAAGTTAAGGATTTCACTGAATGGAGCAGAAAATAGATATTGCAATCATAGGGGAGTGTCTTATAGAACTCGCTGCTAACGGAACATTTTCGGACACTTCAACTTTTAACAAATATTTTGGCGGTGATACTGTTACAACTGCCGTTACTATTGCGCGTATGGGCGGGGCAGTCAGTTATATTACAAAAGTCGGGAATGACGGTTTCAGCGATTTTATTTTATCAAGTTTAAAAAAGGAAAATATTGACACTTCGCTTATTAAACAAAATGATGAACAAAACGGCATGTATATTGTATCTAAAACGCCTGAAAAAAAAGAGTTTTTGTATTATAAACGCAAAACTGCCGCTTCAAAATTATCAATTGAAGATATTCCGGAAGATTGTATAAAAAAACTTAAGCTTATATATTCAACCGGAGTTGTTCAATCTCTTAGTGCAAGCGCAAGAGAACTTGTAAGAGAGAGCTTCAAAATCGCAAGAGCAAATGATGTTTTTACAGCTTATGACTCAAATTATACCTCCTGTTTTATGAATTCTATTGATACAAAAGAATATTTTCAGGATATAGCAGAATATACGGATATAGTCTTTATGAGCCTGAAGAAAGAGACATATGAGCTTTATAACATGGACTCCATGGACAAAATTATGAAATATTTCTGGGATAAGGGAATAAAAATTGTCGTTGTAAAATCTCATATTGATAACGGATATTATACCGGCTATAAGGGAGAAATAAGTTTTACAGAATTCTATAATACCTCAAAAGCAGTTGATACAACAGCTTCCGGAGATGTATTCAACGGCGGATTTTTGTACGCACTAACTAATGGCAGACCTCCGGCTGACGCAGCTAAATTTGCAGCAGTGGTATCTGGACTGCAGACACAGAATTACGGCGCAATTCAGGCTATACCATATATGGATGCTGTTATGGAGAATATGGTATCATGACAAAATATATAGTTTCAGGCTATATAGGTTTTGATAATTTCGGTGATGAAGCTATTGCTCATGTACTTGTTGAAAGCTTAAAGAAAAAAGGCGCAGAGAAAATTACTCTTATTTCTTCTAATCCTGAAAAAACTAAACAAATCCACGAAGTAAATTCTTGTCCTATGCTCGGATTTTTTGAGAGCCTTAAGGAAGCTGATATTTTAATTTCCGGAGGCGGAAGCCTTTTGCAGGATGTTACGAGTCTTAAGAGTTTGATTTATTATCTTGGAATAATTTATCTTGCACTTTTTATGAGAAAAAAAGTAATAATTTTTTCTCAGGGTATCGGCCCTTTGCGTTCTAAAATCGGCAAATTTTTAACTAAA
>CALUVK010000178.1 GCA_944324205.1 Candidatus Gastranaerophilales bacterium
ATAATAGCCGGTAATAGGAATCGAACCTACAACCTACGGTTTACAAAACCGTTGCTCTACCGTTGAGCTATACCGGCGTCAAGTTTTATATTATTAGAAACAAATTTTATTGTCAACTTAAATTTTTGACTTTTTTTTATTTATTATTATAAAAATGATAACTACTATAAATGGATGATTTTATAAATATTTACTAAAGCATTTATACTAATTGTCCGATTAGTAAATATAAAAGAGGTATAACTATGCAAATCAATGGCGGTGTAAGATTTTGTGAACCAGGTATGCGTGCTTCTATAAGAGCAATGCATGTTCAAAGTGAAATATTAGGTATGATTAATGAAAACGTGGCCGGTTTCGATAAGGTTGGATTTCAAAGACGTGAACCTATTGTTTCTTCGATGACTGAGTATATTGGTGTGCATGGCTTGTCTAGTACGGTAGATGATCAAGTCGGTCGTATCATGGTTTCGAAAAATCCACTTGATATTACTATGGCAAATAAAGGATACTTTCAAATTCAAACTCCTCAAGGCGTACAGCTTACTAGAGACGGACGTTTTAAACTGGATAAAGAAGGGAATCTCTTAAATCTTGAAGATAATCCGGTTTTATCTGATGCGGGTATGCCTATAAGATTACCAGTTGTACCGGATAATCCTTCTCAAGTTGTTGTTAATACAAAAGGGAAAGTTAGTGTTTATGACAAAATGTCAAATCAGCTTTTAGAGGTTGCAAATATTGGTATTGTTGATGCAAATGGCATGGCTGTATTAAACCCTGACGTAAAACAAGGATATAACGAATATTCAAACGTTACAATCCAAAATGAATTTCTTGCTGTGAAACCTGTTGTAAGAAATTTTGAGGCAAATAGACAGATATTTTTAATTGAAAGTGCCAATTTACAAAAAGTTATAAGCCAGTTAGGCTCGGTATCATAGGAGGTGTGTTATGTATAATATGCAGGCTGTTGTAAGAAAAAGTATAAATAATGCTACAATGCAGTTTGAAAAGCTTGGATATGTTGCAAACAATCTGGCAAATTATAATACTGCTGCATATAAAACTACACGCTTTGAACAGATACTTAGAAAAGATGCTTATGTGAAGGGGGCTATAAGGACAAATGCTTTAAAAAGAGCAATTGGAATAAGCAATAACCCTTATGATATTGCTATTGATGGTGAAGGGTATATTCCTGTTGTATCTGCTGACGGCGAAATTCAATACACCCGTGATGGTGCGCTAAAACGCGGTGAAAACGGATATCTTATGACTGTTGACGATTGGATGGTTGGTGATGGAATAAAAATACCGGCTAACTCATACAAGTTTGAAATAAGACCTAACGGAGATGTTATGAATTATGATAATGCCGGTTCATTGCCTGAAAAAATAGGAACAATACCAATTGTTCAATTTGATTGTCCGGAAGCTCTTGAACAAGGGCATAATAATAAAATGGTTTATAATGATGAATCAGGAACTCCTAGGATTATTAAAAATACCGATAATGTAAGGCAGTATGCAACTGAAGTCTCAAATACAAATATTTATGACGAGTTAAATGATTTAATGAGATTAAATACCTCTATGATTGCGAGTATGAATCTGATGAAAGTTGCTGATGATATGTATAATAAAGCTATTAATATAAGAGAATAGGATAAATAACTATGACATTCACTAGTTTAGATTCTTTAGGTAAAACGAATATAATGTTAGATTTAATATCTCAAAGGCAGCGGGCTTTGGGTTCTAATATCGCGAATGTCGATACGCCAGGTTATGTGAGACGTGATATAGACTTTTCACAATACCTTGGTTCAATGAATAGTCCTCTGGAAACAAAACTTTCTACAGAGCTTGGACCATCAGGTGTTATAGAAGATCGTAAGCGACAAGATGTTGATATTGCACAAGAGTTAACAGAAATGCAAAAAAATGCTCTTTTATATACGATGGCAACAAGAAGAATGTCGAATATTATAACAGAGATGAGAACTGTAATAAATGTCGGTAAATAAGTTTAAGAAAGCAGGTTTAATATGAGTATAATGGAATCAATTAATATCGGTTCAAACGCATTGAAAACACATGGATTAAGATTAGATATTCATGCTAAGAATATTGCAAATATTGATACTCCGAATTATGTTCGTCGTATTCCTGTGCTCAATGCTTCGGAAGATATCTCATTTCATGGTTTGATGAATACAATGAAAAATGACGTATTTGGAACAGGGACACTTCCTTATTTGCAAGGAGGTGTAGTATTCAACGGCTGTGTAGAAGATCCTACTGTAGGAGAGAGAATATATTCTCCAGGACATCCGGATGCAGATGCAAATGGTTATATTAGAGCATCTAATGTTAATGCGATGGTTGATATGGCAGATGCAATTATGGCTCAAAGAGCTTATGAAGCTAACCTTGCACTTGTTAATATTTCTAAATCAATGGCTTCAAGAGCTGTTGAAATTGGTAGAACTTAATGCTTAAATTTTGTTGCAATTTTTATATGAATAGCTCTTTTTTCAATTTCACGATATGCTTGCTTTAATGGGAGCATGGCGTTTATGCTTGCTTCAATTTTGTGTATCCATAAGCAACTTAATGCTCCCAGTGCGAATGTGAAAGGCAGATCTTTTTTGTATGCACTTATACTTGCTAGTGTTGTATTAACAAAAAACATTTTCCAGCTGTTGTTGCGCATTGTTCTGAAATTTCTATATTGTCTATTTATAGCTCCGCCGGGCAATATTTTCATATTTTTATCTCCGTTTATAAATATTAAAACTCAAACAAAATTATTTTTGCAGGTTATTATTATTTAAGTTATAATTAGAAAAAATAGACGGAGTTTATTATGTTTGAAGAGTTTAATGAAGTTATATGTCTTGGTATGGGTGGTTCTTATTCTGAAATCGCAAAAGATAAGTTGTTTAAAACATATGATTTGTATTTATACCAACGGTCTTTAAATTCAATAAAAGAATGTATTGAATACGTCGATGAAAATAGTAATGCAATTGCGATACTGCCTGTTGAAACAACGTATAAAGGTATTATAAGAGAAACAATTGATAATCTTATTTTAACTAAAAATCTTAATATACAAATACTTGCTGAAACAATTATTCCGGTTAATGATTGTATATTATCAAAAACAACAGAATTCTATAGTATAACAGGAGTTATTGCAAATCCAAATGCATTAGCGAAAAGTAAAAACTTTATTCGTGATGAAATGCCGCGTCAGCTTAATATTGTTGTTGCAGAAAGTATGGATGATGCAGCAAGGCTTTTGAATGGTTATAATCTAACCTATTCTATAATTGGTACGCAAAAAACTGCTGAAATATATAATCTTAATATTCTAAGAGAACATATAGAAGATGATAAAGAAAATAAACGCAGATTTATTGTAATAGGCGATGCGGAAACTAAACCAACAGGTAAAGATAAAACGAGTATTGTGTTATTTTTAAATGATAGACAGGGGGCTCTGTTAGATATTGTACAAGTTTTTGTTAAATACCACATAAATATTACACAGATTAATTCTAAAATGATGAATAATAATGCGGAAGAACAAGCTGTATTTATTGATTTTGACGGCCATAAAGAAGATGAAATTATCAAAAATCTTATAAATGATTTGGAACCGCAGGTCAAAAATGTGAGAATTATAGGTTCTTATGCGAAATTTTAGTGTTTACAAAATATTAGACATTATAATATAATGAAGCTGGAAGATAAGCAAGGAGAGTTTATGATTAGATATTTTTTAGGTTCATATATAGTAACGGTGTTTGGTCTTATTTGTGCTTATCTTTGGGGTGAGCATGTACATAACGGAACAGGTCTGACCTGTATATTTATTGCGCTTGTACTGGCGGTTCTTGAGATAAGTTTGT
>CALUVK010000179.1 GCA_944324205.1 Candidatus Gastranaerophilales bacterium
CAGTTGTTGTAGTTAGTGAGTGGTGAGTAGTGAATAAGTGAATCAGTAAATAGGTTAATACAACCGGCCTGTAAGTATACTTCCAAGTACACTGTCATTCAGAAGGAGCGGTAGCGACTGAAGAATCTCTTTGAATTTCAGAGATCCTTCGGGCGGGTTGGGCATAAACTGCCCCAAATTCTATTTACTCCCTCCGCCCTCTGGATGACGGCAAGATTGGAGGTTATGGATGGGAGTCTGTTGGGGATTTGGATGACGACAGGATTGGAAATTCTGGATGATGGTATATTTTGAAGTGGCACAATCCCGTTTTCCCGTCATTCAGAGGCTCGGGAAGGGGAGAATTAAAATGTGAAAAGAATAATTTACCCCCTCCAGAGCCGAAGAATCTCTTGGAGTCGGTAAATATTAACTAGCTTGTAAGTATACTTCCAGACATGCCGTCATTCAGAAGGAGCGATAGCGACTGAAGAATTTCTTAAAAATATCACTTCTTTCCCCCTTTTTTCATTTACTCCCGATTTCAGGATGGCAGTTTAAGATTCAGGTATCCTCTTGTATGATTGCTAAATTATTATACTTAAGTTATTCTTATTATGAGGAGAAAGTATAATGACAGTTATAGAAAGAATTAATGAAATTAACGAAGTTGTAAAACAAATTTTTGATTTTACCCAGGCTAATGAAACAGTAAAAGCTGACTTTGAGGAATATATTGCAACAATTGGAGCAAAGAATATTCCGCTTAATCAGGTGGAAAAGATTTTTCTTCCGTATATTTTTGAGCGTAGAATTAATGATAAATCTATTATGGAAATGTTTGAAGCTGAAAATGGTTCAACAGATCTTGTAAAAAGCCTTTTGAATGCTCAATCGGCAATTTTTGAAATTAAAAAGATTTTGAAGAACGGATTTGAACTTTATAATTTGATTAATGAAAAAACATATAAAGTTTTATCACTTACTAAAATGACAAATTTTAGAGGTGTTTATGCAGGACAGTATATAGTGTCAAGAATTTTTGAATACGAAGGAGAATATTATGTAATAGAAATTTCAAATGTTCTTTCTCATTCTCAAAAAGAAGAAGCTTATCGCTATGCTGTTATGAGATTGGTAAATAATCCCAAAATGCTTTATTTTGATAACCCGGAAAAGGAAGAAGAAATAAAGTCAACAATCGCTGATATGTATCAAAAATTTATTAAAACATTTAATACAGATATAATTCTCACTACAAATAAACATGCAGACGACATAATAGGAGCGTTTAATGAAGGTGAAGATGTTGATTTGTCAGATAAAGGCTGTGATATTAGCAACTATCGTTTTTTCCATGTAAAAGAGCTAGATAATAATTATTCAAATTTTTTGGAGAATTCTATGGGAGGTTTTTCTTCTCATAATGAAACTTATGATGTTGCGGTAATATTTGATGAAAAGAACGGACTTTATGCAGTACCTTTCTATCAAACATTTTCAAAGATTTTTGAAGATAAAAACAGCGTGGAAAATGCAAAAGCCTGTGTAGAATATTTTCTGACAAATGATTCTATTCCTAATACTATTCTTGAGCGGGTATCAACAAATTATCCGAATTTTATGGATGTTATAAATGAAATAATGGAAACAAGTGATACGTTTGAAGAATTGATAAAAAAATATAAAACGGAATATTTGAACAATAAAATTTATTCATCAGCAACTGTTTTATTCTGCTCAAAAGCTTTTTCTGAAATTTTTGATTTTATATCTGAACCTAAACCGCAAGCACCTGTGATTACTGAGAAAGTTGGCAGAAATGATCCTTGTCCTTGCGGAAGTGGTAAAAAATTTAAAAATTGCTGTGGTAAGATACAAAATTAGATAGAATTTAAAGTATAAAATTTAATATTACTGCGCATGCAGCAAGAATAAAAGATACAAATGTAAACTCTTTTACAATTCTGGTTTCACTGTGTCCGCACAGTTCAAAATGATGATGAATCGGAGACATTTTAAAAATTCGTTTTCCGGTGAGTTTGAAACTTGTAACTTGAAGTATTACAGAAAGAGTTTCTATTACAAATATTCCGCCAAAAAGTGCCAGTAAAAGTTCGCACCTGCCAATAACAGCTAACGTTCCTAAAAGCCCTCCAAGAGCAAGTGAGCCGGTATCTCCCATAAATACCTGAGCTTTGGGCTTATTATATTTTAAAAATCCGATTAAAGCACCGATTACAGTAGCTGAAACAATGGCTGCGGCGTTATGTCCTCCTGAAAAAGCTATTATTCCGCAAGCCAAAAATGCAGGAATTCCTGTTGCAGCAGCCAGTCCGTCTAAACCGTCTGTAAGGTTATAGGCATTCGATGCTCCGGTTACAACAAAAACTGTGAATAAAGGATAAAGAAATCCTAAATCAAATGTTTTAGAACCGAGAGTTATAATTGTTCCATATATTTGCATTGCATAAACTGTTGGAATTAGAGCAATAAGAATTTGTCTTATTAATTTACCTCTAGGGCTCAATCCTTTATTTTCATGCCCTTTAATTTTTAAATAGTCATCTTGAAAACCGGCTAGCGCCATAAAAAGAAGGGTGATAATTATTATCCAGGCCGAATTATCCATTTTTTGTGCCATAAGAAGTGTTATTATCGAAGCAATGATAATAGCTGCAATAATAAATACTCCTCCGGTAGTTGGTGTTCCTGCTTTCTTAGCATGTGCCTCCGGTGCAACATCAAGAATATATTGCCCTATAGTTTTTTTCTTTAAAAAGTCTATATAAGGTATTCCGAAAAGGAGACACAATACCATACTTAAGAGTAATGCTACAGCTATCATTATCATATTTCGTTTCTCCTTCTCTTTATACCTTAATTTTATCCCAAACAGAAAATAATATACAAATAAAGTTAAAAAGTAAACTTAATATAGACATTTTTGCTATTTTTGATATTATTTTAGTAGTGATATATTATTTTCACTTAAGGAGAGAAGTATGCGTCAGAGACCTAAAGAACAAGATAAAAATGAACGTCGTAATAATTTTCTTCCTGTAGAAGAGAATTTAACGGCAGAACAGGTTAAAGAAGAGGCTGAAAGATGCCTGCATTGTAAAAATCCACGGTGTGTGAAAGGGTGCCCTGTAAATATTCAAATTCCGGAATTTATTCAGGCACTAAAAGAAGATAAGCTTGATGAGGCCGGTGAAATAATCCGCCGGACAAGTATGCTTCCATCTGTTTGCGGGCGTGTTTGTCCGCAGGAAAGACAGTGTGAAGGAAATTGTGTTCTAGGAATAAAAGGCGAAGCTGTTGCAATCGGGGCTTTGGAAAGATATGTAGGTGATAACACTACTTCCGAAAAGGTTGAAATAGTTCCATCAGGCAAAAAAGTTGCTATTGTTGGTTCAGGGTGTGCCGGAATGACTGCTGCGTGTGATTTAAGAAAAGCAGGGCATGATGTTACAATTTTTGAAGCGCTGCATGAATTCGGAGGAGTTTTAAGATACGGTATACCTCCATTCAGGCTTCCGAGAACTGTACTTGATAGAGAAATTAAATCGCTTATGGATATGGGAGTTAAGTTTGAAAAGAATGTTATTGTAGGTAAATCAATAACTCTTAAACAATTACAGGAAGCAGGTTTTGATGCTATATTTATCTGTTCCGGAGCCGGACTTCCAAAGATGATGCATATTCCTGGTGAAAACTTAAACGGCGTATTTTCTGCAAACGAGTTTTTAACCAGAGTAAACCTGATGCATGCAAATGAAGAAAATTCTGCAACACCGTTAAAAATCGGTAAGGCTGCTGCTGTAATCGGCGGCGGTAATGTTGC
>CALUVK010000180.1 GCA_944324205.1 Candidatus Gastranaerophilales bacterium
GCCTTAAAAAAACCATACACTGCCCAGGTAGGCTGGTTATCAGAATTTTTCATTCCAGTTCTTTCAAGCGCAAAATATTGCCTGTAAGCAAGCGCATGTCCGTCTATCAAAATTAATGTTTTTGGCATATAATACTCCCCTGTTTAAAATATATTATAACATAATTAAGAGCTGAACCAAATAAACAAAACTTGAATTTAAAAAGATAGTACCACTTCATTTTATATATTGTCATTTACTTTTTATAAGATTTTTGCTAAAATTTTTAACAGGATTTGGGGGCGAGAGCCTTAACGATAATGAAACGAATACTTTTTTTAATAATATGCATGATGTTATTTTTTATAGGGTCGTTATCTTGTATGGCAGAACCCTCAAAAATTATGTCGATGAATTATGATAACTCATCCTCGCTTGTTTTTATTAATACACTGGAAGCTCAAGAAGGTTTACAAAAAGAATTTAAAATTTCTAAACTTGATAATCCTAACAGAATTTATTTTGACATAGAAAATTCTGTATTAATAGGAGAAAAACAACAACTGGTTTTTGATAAGAGTAATATCAAAGAAATACGTTTATCCCAATTCACAACTAACCCAGATGTTGTAAGATGTGTAATCACTTTTGAAGAAGGTTTTGATACTAATAAAGTTAAAATTTTATATCTTAATGGGAATATAATAGTAAGATGCGCTGTCCCGCAAATTACAAATGACTATTTCAATATAATGTATGATGACAACCCGCAAAATTTGGCATATTCCAGTATTGCAGTGAACTCACAGGCAATAAAAAAAATACCTATTGATATAAATACAGGAGAAAAGAGTTCTGCGAACGTTATTGCTGATATTGAAAAAGCTTTTGAAAACTCTACGCTTAATAATTCAGACGGAAAGAGTTATGAATCAACAATTTCTATTGATTTATCTTCCGCACTCAAATTAAGAACGAAATATTATATTAATGGAATTCACATAAAAAATAACGGTTTCTTAGTTAATGGCCTCGGGCAAATATCCACGACAAAAATGTTTAAATTAGAGGATCCTAAGCGTGCAGTAATTGACTTACCCAACACCTTTGTCGATAAAAATTTGCGCAACAAAGAAATCAAACTTTGCTCCGATGGAAGTTGCAAAGATACAGTTAAAATCGGGCAATTCGAATACAATAAAGCTCGTGTTGTCGTAACTTCTGATAATGCAGAAAAATATATTCCCGTATTTGCAGCTGATGCACAATCTTTGTTTTTTATAAATTCAGATAAACTTAAACATACAGATTTAGTAAGTAACGTTGCAAATATTAACAAAGCTTTCGTAAGAAAAATAGACAGCAAAACAAACGAGCTAATTCTTTCTTTTACAGGTCCGGTCGTACATTCAATTTTAAGGCAGGATGAAAATCTTGCTATTTATTTATTTAATGTACGAAGTTATAACGAACAAGACCTTATTAAGACATTTAACAACACTTATTACAAACCATTTACATTATCACTTTTACCTCAAATCGGAGTCAGAGGGACGTTAAAACTTAACAAAACTGATATCGTCAAAATTGAACAAAGTATTGACGGAAAAGCTATAAAGATTACCATTCAACAAGGTATTCCTGATAGACAAGAAGAAAAAGTTATAACTAAAAAATCTGCAACAAAAGGTAAAGTTGTAATTGATCCTGGACATGGAGGAAGTGATTACGGTGCTATTAGAGAAGGCATAAATGAAAAAGATATAACTCTTGATGTTTCTCAACGTGTAGCTTCAATACTTAAATCTAAAGGTTATAAAGTTGCAATGACAAGAGATAATGATACTTTTGTTTCTTTAGAAGACAGAGTTAACTTTTCAGAAAATGAAACACCTGAAATATTTGTAAGTATTCATGTAAATTCTGCAGTAGCAACAGATCCTAGAGGAATAGAAACCCACTATTACCATGACTACAGTAATGATCTTGCAAAAACTGTACATTCACACCTAATAAAAGAAATCGATACAAAGGACAGAGGATTGTTTAAGTCAAAATTTTATGTTATAAATCATACAACAGTCCCGGCAATACTTGTTGAAATGGGATTTATATCAAACGACGAAGAGCGCGCAGAATTAATTTCAGACAAAAGAAAACAAAAAACTGCAAAAGCTATAGCAGAGGGAATAATTGATTACTGTAAATCACAATCTAAATAACAGACCTATTGGTTTTTTTGATTCCGGAGTTGGGGGATTATCAGTCTATTCAAAATTTCGTAAAATATTACCTTTTGAAAATACCTTTTATTATGGGGATTTAATTCACTTACCTTACGGTAATAAAACAAAAGAAGAACTAATAAATTATGCAAGAAATATTTTGAATTTTTATAAAGAAAAAGATGTAAAAGCTGTTGTAATAGCTTGTAACACTTCTTCAGCACAAGCATACGATATTATAAAAAATGAATATGAATTTAAGATTTATCCAATTATTCAATCCTCGGCAAAAGTTATTGCATCCCAAAATATTAACAGAATTGGGATTTTTGCAACAGAAGCAACAGTAAAATCTAAAGTTTATACAAGAGAACTACACCAATATAATAAGAATCTTTTCGTTAAGGAAATTGCATGCCCTAACTGGGTAAATATTGTAGAAAGTGGAAAATTTCAGGATAAAACTGCATTTGATGACATAAACAGACATCTTGAAGAAATGCTTGAAATTAAACCAGACAAAATAATACTTGGCTGCACTCACTATCCATATTTAATACCAATATTATCAAAAATAGTTTCTCATAATATCTTTATTGATCCTGCAGATATTTTTGTAGAATATATAAAGCAAGATCTTGCGGCTTCTGGACTTTTAAAAGAAGATAATGTTCAACCTTTTGAAGATTTTTTTGTAAGTGCAAATCCAGAAAGTTTTATGGAACATGCTGCGATTTTCTATAAATTGAATCATTCGCCTAAAATATGCATACTATAAATTTATGAAATTATTTTTAGAATAAAACCTCCTGCATCTGGGGGTTTTAGATTCATAGAAACATGTTATTCTAAAAAATATACTGAGGCAGTATGTTTCAAATCATAGCACAATATTTAGAGTATTTAGAGCTGGAAAAAGGGCTTGCGCAGAACACTATCGATGCTTACAGGCGTGACTTGTCGGAATTTGCGCAGGGAAATGACGATATAAAAATAATTGACAGACTAAAAATCAACACACATATCAGGAGTTTAAGAGAAAAGAAACTAGCTCCGACAAGTATTATAAGAAAAGTAGCGTCTTTAAGAGGTTTCTTTAAATGGGCTTTCTCCGCGGGAATTATTAATAAAAATCCGGCCTCAACGCTTGAACAGCCCAAAACTCCGCAAAGGCTCCCAAAAGTTATTTCTATCAAAGAAATTGAAGAAATGCTTCATAATAATTTAACACCTTTAGAGCATGTTATAATGGAGCTTCTGTACAGCTGCGGGCTTAGGGTTTCAGAGCTTGTTAATTTGAAAATTACCGATATTGATTTATCTTCAAAATACGTCCGCTGTTTCGGGAAAGGCTCTAAAGAAAGACTTATTCCGATGGGAGAAAAAGCTAAAAATGTCATAAAAGAATACATGCCTGAAAGAGACTTGCTCATAAAGAAATATAACCTTAATACAAGAAGGCTTCTTATACTTGAAACCGGCAGATTAATAACGCGTCAGGATGTTTATACATTTATACATAACCAGGGAAAACTTATCCATAAAAATATTTCTCCGCACACTTTAAGACACAGTTTTGCAACTCATCTTCTGGAAAACGG
>CALUVK010000181.1 GCA_944324205.1 Candidatus Gastranaerophilales bacterium
ATAATGGATTTCGGAACACGGACCGCAGGAGCCTGATGCACCCAGAAGGAAAAAAAAGTTATCTTTTTTACCTTTACGCTTAATTCTGTCAGCCGGAACCCCAACGCTGCGCCAAATATCATAAGCTTCGTCATCTGTTTCAAAAATAGTAATCCAGAGTCTGTCTTTATCAAGCTTCAGAACCTCGGTTACAAATTCCCAAGCCCAGGGGATAATTTCTTTTTTATAATAATCGCCGAAAGAAAAATTTCCGAGCATTTCAAAAAAAGTATGATGTCTTGGGGTACGTCCTACATTTTCAATATCTGAATCTTTTCCGCCTGCTCTTGCACATTTTTGGCAAGATACTGCCCGCGGCGGATCATAAGGTGATTTTACAATCCCTAAAAATATAGGCAAAAATTGCAGCATGCCCGCCGTTGTCAACAAAACAGTAGGATTATCCGGCACAAGACTTGAACTTTCAACTATTGTGTGCTGGTGTTTATCTTTAAAATAATCTAAATATAACTGTCTGATTTGATTTCCGGTTAGCATAAATTTTTCCCTCTAAATATTAACTACCAGAAAACTTAGCATAAAAATATTGTGATAGCAAGAAATCTAAGGAAATTATGCAAAATTCATAATGCCATAATGTAATAATCCGTTACACAAATGGAGAAATTATTTAAAAAATTTCTTCACGATTTATTATTATGATATTAGTGTTTATAAATGGAGTAAAAAAATGCCGATAGATTTTAAAACAGCCTTAAATATCGCCAAAAGAAATCCGTTGCATTACAAAGTTACACGGGTATACGGCGGCGGTACACACGTCATAAGAAATACTGAAAACCATAAAAAAGTATGTGTTTTTGATAAAAAACATAACCTTGTTAACATAATGCATACCTACAAAGAAAACAGCCTTATACAAAATCATTATGATAACGGAAAATACACAAGCACCTGGTTTTATACTGGAAGCGGAATAAGAAAAGCCTTCCAATCCTTTGCGGAATTTAGAAACTTTTTTAAAACAAGATTACCAAACCTGTAAAACCTACGATTTATACTTATTATTTGAATGATAAATAAGTATAAATTGCATGACTTTACACAGCTTTCTTTTGAGTACCGTAATTGAACGGAATTATATTAGACAAATCCGTCTTGCGTTCAGCAGCCAACAATTCAAAATTGTTTTGCAGGCGTAGAAAATACCCTTTTGAAAGCCCAAAATATTTTGTCAGCCGCAAATCCGTATCTGCCGTAATTGATCTTTGACCTCTTATTATGGCATTAATCCTGTTTGGCGGAACACCAATAGCATTTGCAAGTGCATTTTGTGAAAGGCCTAACGGCTCCAAAAATTCTTCCTGCAGAACTTCTCCTATATGCGGTATGTCTATGTATTGCGGCATTGTATATTCCTTTATATAAGTTTACCAAAGTTTATTAAAGTGTATATAACTATACTTATATTATGTATTACGTACAACATAAAATCAACCCCTCTTAAGAATTATTTTTCAAAACTTAACAAGTTTAGTGATAATCTACAATTTCGACATCATAGGCATCGTTGTCATCCCATAGAAAACAAATCCGATACTGCTGATTAATCCGGATTGAATACTGACCGGCTCTGTCACCTTGCAGTTGTTCCAAAAAATTCGCAGGCGGTATCCGAAGGTCTGAGATATTTTCCGCAGCATCAATCATATGCAGTTTTATTAAAGCACGGCGGCGCAACTCCGTCGGTAACTTCTTCGAAACTTTACCCCTGAAAATCTTTTCCGTTTCCTTGCATTTGAATGTTTTTATCATAATAAATTATCATAGCATAATTAAAGATAATAAAACTTTACTTAATTTATTTTTACATAAACTTGAAGTAGTACATAAAATAGTAGAGAATGTATGAAAAGGAGAGTTTAATTGACAAATAATTTTATATGTATTCGAGATATATTACATGATACATTCGCTGACATTGAACGTAGAATGTTTGTAAAAGGCTCCGCATCTTCTGTAAAATCAGGATTTTCTTCTCTAGACTTTTATACGGATGGTTTTGAACGAGGCGAACTTATAACTGTTGCTGGAGGATTTAATTCTTATATAAATATTTTTATTTTAAACATGGCTAAAAAAATTACTCTCCAAAAAGAAAGACCCCTTTTATTTATAGATTTGGATGTAAAAAATTTTGATAATGAAAATATTTCTATAATAAAATTAAATAATGAAAACAGATATATACAATCTCCAAATTTAAACATTGAAATAATTGTATCCTATATTAAAAATTTTCAAGAATTAAAACCTAACGGCATTATTTTTATAAACGGTTTTAATCTCTTGCATAATGATAATAAGTTCTTAGCTGGTAAATATATAGATAATAATATCCGTATATTAAAAAATCTTATACGTTATTTAAATATACCTTTAATTTTATCTGTAGAAATATCAAACTCTAAAAATTATTTTGCACAACTTGAACTATCAAAATTTGGTATATATGATTCTTTAACGGCTTTATCTAGTAAAATACTTATCTTAAGCTGCTATGAAACAAAAAATATTAACAAAAGAAAGGACTTGTATATTGATTTAGCAAAAAATACTTTTGGTCAAACTACAGTTATAAAACTAGGCTTATATGAAGAAACTTCAACCATATGCGAAATTAAAGATGAAATATATAACGCACAGCTGATGTACATATAAATATAATTTAATAGATAATAATCTATATATTCAATACTTAAACGTTTTTATGATTTCAATGACCTGTTTTTGCTGTGCAGGGGTAAGTTTTTTTACATAAATTAAAAGTTGGCTTAATAGTTTATCCGGTTCTTGTGGCTTTACGTCAAAAGCAAACAATTGCGGCGCGGTTATATTGAGTGATGAACAAATATTTATTAAAATTTTTCAAGCCCATATAGTATAAGTATTTAAACCATATTTTGTAGAATATATTCGACTGAAAAATATATAATAATATTTTAAAATTCATAAATGGGTTTAAAGAAAATACAAAATGAAATAGGCAGACGCATACGCGCTTTAAGACTTGAAAAAGATCTGACTCAAG
Source organism: Candidatus Gastranaerophilales bacterium (assembly GCA_944324205.1). Lineage (GTDB taxonomy): Bacteria > Cyanobacteriota > Vampirovibrionia > Gastranaerophilales > Gastranaerophilaceae > CAG-196. Next base: position 3,092 of record CALUVK010000181.1, read on the forward strand.
ACGAACTCGCCTATGAAATTAAAATTTCTCGTGACCACTTATCAAATCTTGAAAACGGAAAATATCCTATTAATATAAAAACTTTATACAAATTTGCAGAATTCTTCAATGTAGTTATGAAATATTTCTTTTAGGTTTCAGTTACCCTGGATGCGATTGTCTTGGTCGCTCGCGTTTAACGGGTCTACGGACTTTCTTTTCAGAAGCTGTGCTTCTTCCAAAGAAAGCTCCTCCGCCCTCAGCTCGCTCCCGCTGTCTTGGATTTCCTCCACGCTCGAATAGTTTCGCCTTTAAGCCTGACGGCTTAGCAGGCTCAATATCCTCGCTATCCGGACTAACTCGGTTTCGTTCGTGTCGTCCGTACGGAAATCCGCTCAAACGCAAAGGGCGTTCTCATCGCTATTCAATGTAAATAAAAAAGACGGGATAAACCCGTCATTTTTATTTACCCTGATTGCGATTCGAACAAGGACTCCATACAAAAGCTGACTAAATGTCAGGTTTTGTATGGAGGTTGTTGAAGACAACTGCGGTCGAATCGCTCAGGGACAAGCACTAAAAAAGGAAGCCTATACTTCCTTTAAAATACCCTGGATGCGATTCGAACGCATGACCTACCGCTTAGAAGGCGGTTGCTCTATCCAGCTGAGCTACCAGGGCTTA
>CALUVK010000182.1 GCA_944324205.1 Candidatus Gastranaerophilales bacterium
TAACAGGAATAGAACCTTTTGAATGTATAAAAGGCTTAAGTTCAACTCCTATAAGCTTTACTAAATCATCGGTATTTAAATTACCCTGGGTAATAAAGTCAAGCTCCTTAAGTTGTGCATAATCTTCAATATGACCGTAATATTTGATTTTAGATTTATTATTCAAAAGAACAGAGTTTTCTTTTATATTAATATTACCTTCTGCAATTTCAATGTTAGTAAGCGGAATTGATATCTGTGAATTTGTTTGAGGAATATTTATTCCAAAACCGCTATTGTCGATTTTTCCGCGCAAATCCTTTCTGTCGAGGAAAAATTCCCCTGAAAGTTTCTGGTTTGTAATCCGCATCATAGAGTTTGAAATATTTAGATTATCAAGCCCGAATTTGAGTCCCATAACAGCATCTTTTAATTTGCCTTTTAAACTAAGCTCCAGAGTTGCATTTCCGGATTTAAATGCATACTGTTTTCTTATATTTTCGGGAGCAAATGCATTGAATAATATCGGCAGAGGTATTTTCAGAGCTTTAATGTTAATATCGGCAACCGATTTTTCATCAATTTTTCCGTCAATATTTAAAGGAGCGTTTCCTACTAAAACGCTGGAATTTCTAATATCAAGAATATTATCATCAAGTTTTATATTTATACTTGCATCAGATAAAACTTTACCGAGATTCCTGACGCTGATACCTCCGTTTTGTATAACAACAGAACCGCTTGATTTCAGCTTTTTCATATTTGTTTTAATATAGCAGTCTGCATTCAAACTTCCTTCGGCTTTAATCGTTGCCAATTCATTTCTTATATGCAGAGAATCCAAAAATGCTTTAGCTAAAATCAGCATATCATTAAATTTAATTGTGCCGGTTTTAATATTCATATCAAGCTTAGGATGTCTGCCGTAATTAACTTTTCCAATAAGCTGTATATTTTGCTCTTTAACAGGATAAATATTAGTATCTAAATCAACATTAGACCCAAAAGTCTGAGCGTGAATATAACTTTCCGGTAAAATTAAATCAGAAACTTTTAATGTTACACCGTCAATATTAAAATGTCCATATGAAGTTAAACTGCCATTGTGGTTTCTTATACGAAGTTTTGTATCGAGATTTGCTTTTAAATCATAATTTCTGTACATAGTAACCGGATTAACAAATGGGATATCAATCCTTTGAGCCGGATCATCCTCTTCGTCAAGTTTTGTACCGAATTCAGGCAGGAAAGTATTTATATCAATATTAGCCGTAATGTTTTTGTTATTATCACTGAATAATTCAGCATAAGTTTTAAGCTTAGCGGTTTTTCCGTTAAAATAACCTAAATTCAATTCTTGCCCTTTAAGTTCAAGATAATGTTTTGATTTTAAATCATTAACAAGAACACGGTAATTATTAAGTTTTACATTAGGAACTTTTATTCTTATCCAAGCCGGATTAAATTTAAACCCTTCAGCTTCCGCAGTCTGCTTAACTTCTTCAAGTTCCTGTTCTTTGGCAGGGTTAACAAGCCTTTCTATGTGTCTTACAATTTTGAAATTATCATCATTAATAATTTCAAGATTTACAAACGGTTTTTCAACATCAAGACATGAAACTTTAACTGTCAATAATAATAAACTTGGAAGTGCAATGCGTGTTTTTATGCTGTCTGCGGAAAAAAGAACTGTATTGTCAGGAAGTTTAACAGAAACATTATCTGCTTTTATTCCTGCTCCTAGTAGTGGAGTTGTTATAATTTTGGGATTTTCAAAGTTTATATTTAATTTTGCATATTCTCCCGCAAGCTCTTGAACTATTGGTTTGTGTTTATTCAAATCAATTACATATGGAATGATAAATAAAAAAGATAAATATATTAACAAAAGAATAACTGCAACAGTAATAAAAAAATATTTTATAAAATTTCTCATACATACTCCCTTAACTTATCTTATAATGCTTATTATAACACAAAATGTTTTTATGATTTAATAATTTATTATGAAAGTTAATCCAATTACACAAACAAATCATAAAACTACTTTTACCAGTTATAACAAGCGTAGTTCTAAAACAGGTTTATCAGTGAGTACTTCATTTTATTTAGATTTTCCTGTTTTAAGAAAAGCTGTTAAAATAATTGAAGAGAGATTTCCTTCAGGTGCTGATATTTTAGTGTATGCAGGCTCAAATGGTGAAGAGGCTTATTCTATTAACACTCTTTTAAAAAATCCTTCAAGATATAAAATTAATTCAATTGATATTTGTAAAGAGTCGATAGAATATGCAAATAGAGGTGTTTATGGAATACATCCGCTAGCTGATGACGGATTTTTAATTAAAGAAGATAAAACAAATGCTGATGCTCCATTTTTAAAAAAAATTTTCTACAAATATTTTTCTGAAATAAATAAGCCGGATTATAATATAGATAATTTGTCAGATGTTATATATAATATAAGGCTTGGAAATGAGGACTTGTTTCCGCAAAAATTTTTTGTACCGAACGCCGGTATAAAACAAAATATTAGATTTCTAGAAGGTGATATTCGTGACATATCTGATTTTTCTCTTGATTCAAAACAGGGAAAAGCAGGAGCAGTATTTTTTAGAAATGCATTATATCAGCTAACTAAAAATGACTTGCGCGGTGTTATGGAATATGGAGATATGCCGGATTTAATCTTTAATAAAGAAGAATGTTTAGCCGATTTGATTGATAAGGTTTATAATAAACTTTCCATTGGCGGCATATTTGTTATGGGAAGTCATTTACAAGAACATTTGTATATCGCCGATAAGTCTGTGCCTGATTCTAAAACAATAGTTGCAGATGCGGCAAGAAATATCCGCTATATGGCTTATCCTCCGCATATAAAAGTTTTGAATAAAAATGGACGGTTTAAACCATTGTTTGATTATTTAATCCAGGGTTTTGGGCAAAATCTTAAATTACCTTTAATCTGGCAAAAAATAAAATAGAGTCAAGCCGTCCATAAAATTTTATACACTGTATTTTTTGATAATATCGTCAGTTTTAATATTAGACTTAACTTCTCGTCCGAAAAGTTTTTTAAATTTGCGCCCTAGTTCAGCCAATTCCAGAATTCCGTTAAAAGAAGCTTTTGCCGGAGTTTCTGCACCAAGGTTCTGGACGGCATGTCTGCCTCCTAAGTTAAAATTAGAGTAAACTCCACCGGGAACAGTTCCATGTATTAATAAGATATCTCCGGTATTGGCATTATTTAGTTTGTTAAGTGCCGTGTCTAATTCTTGTAATTGATTGGTTTCCTTTGCATACTGGACGACTTCTTGAAAAGCTTTGTTGTTGATAAATTTAGCAGAAAATGCTGTCTGATTTTGATTTGTAGAAATGTTCATATTTACTCCTTTCGCATTTTATTTATAAAACAAGAAAAAAAATTTTTTGCTATGGATATTTTTACTCATAGAATTTCAGAGAATGTATGAATAATTTTGTTAAATGCAGTAATAATTTGATAAAGAGGATTTCGTATAAGTAGATATACTATAAACAATAATAAAACACTTGCAAAATATTGAAACTTATATTATAATGCATGAGTAAAGTTGATTGTTCAACTTTAAGTTTTTTGATTAAATCTCATATTATTTAATTGATAGGATTTTTATTAGCAGTGATATTTTTTATTTAATTTGGTTAAGAGGCTTTTATTATGTATGTAAACAAGTGCATTAAGTGTGGTGCGGAATTTGAAACAAAGAACCCCAA
>CALUVK010000183.1 GCA_944324205.1 Candidatus Gastranaerophilales bacterium
CTACTAGATGGTCTTGGAATGCGGAGCTACGCACGTAGGAGATTGGTCGGCAGACATTCCGTGAGATTACCAGATTGTATTATTACTACCGGTCTGCCTCTAATGTGAAACTACAAAGGTAAATCTAATAGCTTAACGTACTTTTTCTTTTTAATATCATAATTATAAACCTTCCCCGCCTTACCCCATTTACCCCCGTTTTTATTAACAACAAATTTTATTGAATTATGAATATCCGTTCTTAGAATTTTTGTATTCTTTAAAACATTTAACGTATATATAGACGGATGCCCGAATTTATTTTCACCGACTGAAATCAATGTTATTTTCGGATTTAAATAGTCCGCCATGTCTTTATTTATGCTTCCTAATGCTCCATGGTGGCCGGCTTTTAGTACCGTAACATTACATGGTAATACAGATTTTAGCTTATTAAATGCCGAAATTCCCGCATCACCGGTAAATAACATTTTAAAATTTTGATATTCCAGCAGGGTAAGAATAGAAGCCTCATTGTCTCCGTATTCAAGAGAGTCCGGCGAAATAAAATTAATCATTTTAAGCCCGTTTCTATTCCAAACTTCTTGATTATTCCCTGCAAGAATAAGTTTTACATTTCGTTTTTCTGCTGTTTCATATATTGACTTAGCTGAATTTGAATTATGCGTAAGAGAGTTAACATATAATCTCTCAACTCTTACTCCGTTCATTAAATCAACAGCCCCGCCGCAATGGTCATTGTCAAAATGTGTTACTATAATCGTATCTATATTTTTAATCCCTCTATCTTTTAAATATTTAAGAATTAAAAATTCAGCCTGCGATTTTCCGCCATTATAACCATTTTTCGCAGTGTCTATCATTAAATATTTATTATCAGGGGTTTTAATAAGAAAAGAATCTGCATTGCCAACATCAAAAGCAATTATTTCAAGATTATTATTTTGTATTGGAATAAGTGATAACATCAATATTAAAACAAAGCAGGGTAAAGTATAACAGAAAATTTGTTTCCATTTTTTGTTAATTTCTGACAAAAACGCTGTTATATTAATTAATATTCCATAGTATAAAATAATTTGAAAAATATTTGGATGAGTTGTTTGTATGCAAGACTTTGGTAAATTACCCCAAAAGTCTGAAATGTTTACTAAAAGTGAAATCAGTGGATTTATGATAAAATCAATTCCTCCACACACAAATTTGGGAGTTATTGGTGCAATTAGAGAACCTATAAAACCTCCAAAACTTATTATAGACAAAATGGGGACACTCATAATATTTGCAAAAACTGAGTATAAGCTTATATTATTGAAATAAAAAATCTGTATTGGCATAACCCACAGTTGAGCAATTATAGGTACACATATTGTCCCGACTAACCAATTTATTATACTATTTTGACTTTTTATTAAATACGGAGTCATCAAAAGAAGCCCGAATGTTACAACAAATGAAAGTTGAAAACCAACATCATTTACATATAAGGGATTATAAAGCAACATTAAAAATGCTACAAATGCCAAAAGAGAAATACTATGGACATCTCTGTCAATTAGTTTTCCGATAAGCACAAATATTAACATAAACGCAGCTCTTACTACAGAAGGTCCTAGCCCTGTCATAAGCGAATATATTATTACCATAATTATACAAAACGAAATATTTATTTTGTAATTGACTTTTAGCATTGATAAAAAATAAAAGAAAAAAGCAAATATAAATGCTACATTCATACCGGAAGCAGCTAAAATATGAAGCAAGCCTGAATTAACAAAAGATTGTTTAATATTTTCCGGCGGAGAAACCGCATCGTCACCAAAAACAATTCCCCCTAATATTTCTAAATTTGGTGAACTTAGATATTTTGCATGAATTTGAATAATTTTTTCTCTATAATCGTTAATACCCTGCAAGAATTTCTCACTCTTTGATGATGGGTCTGATATCTTTGTAAGATCTTTTGCATAAAAAACTGAATACGCATTAAAATTTCTTAAATAATTTCCATAATCAAATTGTGAGGGATTACTGGCTTTAAATGGTGTAGAAAGTCTTCCTGTTATTTTATAACAATCATAGATTTTTAAATTCTCGTCTCCTGATAATGTTACATATGTTTTTTCATTATCAATGGATTTTAGCATACCATCATATTCTATTTTATTTACTTTAAAGAAAAATTTTGTTTTATTTTCACTTTTATTTTGAGGTATTGAAACAATTTTTCCCCATATAGTTGCATTTAATGGTGAGATACTTAATAATGTATCAGTGTTTTTTAACCTGCAATTGGTATTAATTACCCCAAAATAAAAAACAAAAATCCATATCAAAATATATTTGGGATGAAAAATATCCTTAATAAGTACAAAAATAAAAATTACAGTTAAACATAAAGCAAACTCAAATGCTATACCAGAAAGTGCAGAATATAATGCTAAAATGTAAAATCCTACAGTTATAAGCATTAATACATTTTTATTCAGACAAATTTTTCTACACAAGTCTCTAATCATACTTAAACAATTTTATCACAATTTTTTATGTGTTTTCTAATTTATATACTAATAATGCAACTAAAACTAACATCGCAATAGAATTGGACAAAAGTACAATTGCAAATGTATAACGTTTGCCAAATTCTCGTTTTACAGATGTAAGAAGGGACAATACAAAGAGCGTACACCAGACAGTGACGGAAGATTATATCCTCATATAAAATTCCAAAAACTAAATTAGCAGGTATAAGTTTCTTTCAATATTTTTTAATATTTATATATAATTTTCCAATTGTTATCCATTATGGAGCCTGCACAAGAAGAGCCTACCGGCACACCTTCTTCATTGCAAATATTCCAGCCATTTTTTAGATTCCACTGCGGATCAGAATCATTACCACCATATGCTTTAATTTGCAATTTCCCTCCATTTGGAATAAGCATACCGCCATCATCCATATGAAAATAATAAATGTCTTTTCCAAAACGATTTGGTTTTGTATTAAATCCGTTTACATCAAACAATATTGTTGCATAATGTCCTTTAAAAGAACCTTTTGCATTAGTTTTATTAGTACTAAGAGATTTAGAATCTATTATTTCTATAGAAAAATCTTCACCTGATGACATGTTAAAAATAGTTTGTTTACCTTCTCCCACTGGACCATTATTTGTTTTTCCTTGATAATTAGTGGGTTTTATGGCTAAATCATTCATTTTTTTAGAACTTATTGTACCTTGAACATACTCTGTTAGATTATTCAGGTATTCGGTTTGAGCTTTACTATTTTTATCAATAGTACCAAAAATGCTGCTTAATTTACTGGCTTCATTTTCTGTTATGATATGTTGATTAGCTACTTCCATAGTATTTATAAATTTCTTTAATGCTGGCGGAACTTTAGATTTTTGATAACTTCCTACTAGAGCAGGAGCCGTAACAGCAGCGACAACTCCTATTATACCTAGTGTTATCAATACTTCAGCCATAGTAAAGCCTGTTTTTTTCATGCTAAAACCCTCCTAATTTAATACATATTTACTATACAGATGCATGGTCTGCAGGCATTTTGCCTAAAGACTACCGGATAATTTTTAGCCTACTGGTCTGTCTCAATGTATGCCTGAAACCATTATACCATATTTATTTTAGATATGTACTTTTCTTTCTCTTTTTTTTCGCGTTAAAAGAGAAAGAAAAGTACGAAAAGAAAGAGAAAAAAAGCGGCT
>CALUVK010000184.1 GCA_944324205.1 Candidatus Gastranaerophilales bacterium
AAAATATCTTAGAAGATATAATAGAAGATATAGGATAGATTTATGAAACATAAATTATTAATGGTTCTTGGGCCTGTTGAGATTGAAAAAGATATTCTTAAGGAAGCTGCTAAACCGCAGGAATATATGCGGACGGAAGATTATACAGAAAAATGGCTTAGAATTTTTGAGAATTTAAAATACGTATTTCAGACCCGAAATCCTGTAGTTGTTTTTGCCTCATCCGGTACCGGTGCAATGGAAGCTGCGGTTACAAATGCATTATCTTCTTCTGAAAGAGCCATATGTATAAACGGCGGTACGTTTGGCAAGCGCTGGGGAGAAATCTGTAAAAAACACAGTATTGAGACTACAGAGCTGACAGTTGAATTCGGCAAAAGCCCGAAGGCTGAAGATGTCAGGAATTTATTAGCTCAATATCCTGATACAAAGGCTGTTTTTGCAACTCTGAACGAGACTTCGTCAGGTGCTTTAACTGATATTAAATCCATTGGTGAAATTATTAAAAACTACCCTGATACATTATTTATCGTTGATTGTGTAAGCGGCTTGCTGACTGATGAATTTTTGCCGGACGAGTGGGGAGTAGATATTGCGGTATCAGCTTCACAAAAAGCATTTGCGCTTCCGCCGGGGCTCGGGTTTATGTCGGTCAGCTCAAAAGCGTTAGAATTTGCTAAAAAATCCGATTTAAGAAATTTTTATTTTGATATTTTTGATTACGTTAATAATGCAAAACGCGGGCAGACTCCGTTTACTCCAGCAGTGAGCCTTGTTAACCAGCTTGATAAAAGATTGGAAAAAATAAAAAAAGAAGGGCTTGAAAATTATAGATTAAGATATAAAAAAAATACCGAATTTTTAAGAGAGGGGTTGAAAAAATCGGGCTTGAAAATATTGGCAGAACATCCCGCCAATTGTACAACTGCAGTTATGACAAATGATTTTGATGCTTCAAGGGTTGTAAAAATAATGAGAGAAAAATATAATATTGAAATAGCACCGTCGGGGGGCGGATTAAAAACTAAACTTTTCAGAATAGGAAATTACGGAAATATTACCGAAAAAGATATCAAAAAATGCTTAAAGGCTCTAACAAAAACCATAGAGGAAATAAAATGAGTACGAGAGTTTATGACAAAAAAATTGATATTAATAATGAAGATACAAAAAGTTTTTGGCTGAACAGGGCTTGCGGCGAAGTTAGCTTAAGAACAGTTCTTTTAGGCGTTGATAAAGCTCCGGAAGCGCAGGATAAAAGAAATAAGAAAGAAGCAGATATCTTAAATAATATAATATCAGATTTTTCAGAGCTAAAAATCCTTGATATCGGCTGCGGTATAGGGCGCTGGGCAGATAACCTCAAAGACAAACTGGATTTTTATACCGGAATAGATTATTCTAAAGGTTTTATTGAGTATGCAAAAAACAGGTTTGCTTCAAATAACAAAATAGAATTCTATGAAATGTCTGCCTGCGATATAGATAAAATTGAATTTTCAAAAGAATATAATTTGATTATCTGCACGGGAGTTTTGATGTATATTAATGACGAAGATATTTCAAGAATTTTTCAGGCATTTAAGAGAATTTCTCCTGAATATGTATATATTCAGGAGTCCATTAGTCTAATGGACGGGCGCTTGACATTAGATAATTTTAAATCAAAAGCTTTAAAAGCAAACTATAGCGCCATATACCGGACAAAGGCAGAGTATGAGGAATATTATAAACAAAACGGTTTCAGGGTATTAAAAACAGATTTGCTTCTTGACGATGAAACCGGCGGACGTAAAGAAACAAATGCGCAATACTGGATATTAAAAGGATAGATTATGATAGGAAACAAAACAGTAGTTTACACATCAGGAACATTTGATATGCTGCATATCAACCATTTAAAAATGATTGAATACGCTCGTGCTCTCGGCGATATATTAATTGTGGGGGTTAACACGGATGAGCTTGTTAATGAGTACAAGTCAGAGCCTGTAATCCCTTTTGAGGAGCGTATTGCGCTTATGAAAGCGATTAAATATCCTGATATTGTAATTCCGCAGCATAGTCTTGACCATAGGGATAAGGTTAAAAAACTAAAGTTTGATATCTTCGTCGTGGGTGACGATTGGGCGGGAAAATATGATTACCTCGAAGATATGGGGGTTACGGTTGTTTACTTCCCATACGGCAGAAGCTGCAGCTCTACAAGTTTGAAAGAAAAGATTTATAATAACTACAAGGCATTAATTGAAAAAACGGATAATCATTTGCCGCAGGACATTCAATTGCAGAATTGCTGAGGAGAATATTTGTCTTGTCCTAAGGAATACTATTTTGATTTTTTTGAAAATTCTTTATATTTTTTATAATTTGGCGCAGGAGTTATTTTTGACGGCAATGACATATAATCCTTGTGTTGGATGCGTAAATACTTATCTGTATTATTAGGCGCGTACCAGAAATAATTTTCAAATTTTAATTTTTTCAGCGGGAAAATGTCACTTTTTTCAAGCCAGTATGAATGTTTCGGGATAAAATAACTCATAAAATCATCAAAACCGTAATAAATTTTGTTGCTGTTATCTACGATATGAGGGTTTGAAGACATTTCTTTTTCTATGTAATCTTTTATTTTTTTGTAGTTATTTAATAATGCAATATTTTCTTTAATTCTTTTGATATCTTTTGAATAATCTTCAATAGAATATTTTTCGTCATAATATTCCATTGGAAAGATATCTAAAAAGAGGGATTTGCCCAAATTTTCACCGCGGAACAGCTGTATATAATAATGAGAATGAGCAAAAATAATTTGATTCGGATTATTGATTAATGCTTCATTAATCAGCGGGTATTTATATTTAGGGTTGTTGTTGAAATTGCTGTTATCAAGAATTTTATAATGTTGTTCACAATATTTTTTGAATATCTCGTAATCTTTTCTTTCCATGCATATATCAATATCATCATCCCAGGGAATAAAACCTTGATGTCTTATTGCTCCTATTAAGGTTCCTGATGTTATGAAATATTTAAGGCCTAAGGTTTCGATTATATTAATGATTTCCTGAGCAAAAGCCGCAGATTTTATTTGGTATTCTCTGATTTCGCCGGAAGCCGGTTTTAAATAGTTTATATCCGCTATTTCTTTGACAAACTCTAATTTTAAAGATGTTTCTTTAAATAATTTGTAATATTTGTTACCCGTTCCTATTTTTTTTATAAAATTGATTAATCTGTATAGAAATACTTTGCAAACGGGAAAATCTTCTTTGTGACGGGCTTTATATATTTTTTCCTTCAATATGTTTATAAAAAAGTTTTTCAATTTATCAGATAAAGAAGAAAAATTTATAAAAAAACCGTAATTAATTCTTGCACTGAAATGTTCCATTATATTAAGTTCATCAGGCATTTGTTTATACGTAGGATAAAGGTGTTCGAGATAATATTCCGGAGAATTTTGGATTGAGATTTCAATATCCTCAAATTGAGTTTTTTTCAGAGGGAATATTTTATTTGCTTCAAACCATTCGGTATGGTTCATTAAATAACTGTCAAGGTTGTCTATACTATAATAAATTTTAGAACTCAGCTCTGTAATGTCCGGGTTATTGTCGATTTCGTTTTGAAGATAATTAACGGCACTTTTATAATCATCCGATAATAGCATTTTCTGCCGAACTGTTTTTAAATATTTTTAATGTTTTTCCATTTT
>CALUVK010000185.1 GCA_944324205.1 Candidatus Gastranaerophilales bacterium
ATTGTATTTGTAGATACTCCCGGTCACGAAGCTTTTACGGAAATGCGTGCACGCGGTGCTAAAGCTACTGATATTGCAATTCTTGTAGTTGCAGCAGATGACGGTATAATGCCTCAAACCATAGAAGCAATAAATCACGCAAAAGCTGCAGAAGTGCCGATTATTGTAGCTGTTAACAAGATTGATAAACCAGGTGCTGATCCTGACAGAGTATTACAGCAATTAACAGAGCACGGGCTTGTTCCTGAAGCTTGGGGCGGAGATACAATAACCGTTAAAGTTTCAGCCCTTCAAGGAACGGGTATTGATGAACTTCTTGAATATATTCTTCTTGTTGCTGATGTTCAGGATTTGAAAGCTAATCCGAAAGCAGAAGCATCCGGTGTTGTTATTGAAGCAAACCTTGATAAAGGTAAAGGGCCTGTTGCAACGCTTCTGGTTCAAAACGGGACACTGAGAACAGGTAATTGTATCGTAGTAGGAACTGCCTGCGGCAGAGTAAGAGCACTTTTATCCGACTCAGGTGAAAGAATTCAAAAAGCGGAACCATCAACTCCGGTTGAAATCTTAGGCTTAACAGAAGTTCCGAATGCTGGTGATTTCTTTGAAGTTGTCAAAAATGAAAAAGAAATGAAAGCAATTGTTGACAAACGTAAAGAAAAAGAACGTAATAAGCGTTTAGATACAATGCTTCCGGCTCATATGAGAAGAGAATCTGGAGATGCTGAAAGCGGCATTCCTCAATTGAATTTGATTATAAAAGCAAATACACATGGTGCAGCGGAAGCTGTTTCTCAGGGTATTGCGCAGCTTGAATCAAAAGAAATCGCTACAAAAATCATTCACGTCGGAGTTGGTGATATTTCGGAAGCTGATGTTATGCTGGCTTCTGCATCAAATGCTTTAATTCTTGGATTTACGGTCAAAGAAGATGCTAATGCTTTAGCGGCTGCCGAAAAAGAAGGCGTTACAATCAGAAAATACGATATTATCTATCAGGCTCTTGAAGATATGGAAAAGACAATGATTTCACTTCTTTCACCGGAAGTTAAGGAAGTTGTAACCGGTCAGGTCGAAATCAGACAAATCTTCACTATCGGTAAAATTCAGAAGATTGCCGGCTGCTATGTAACAGAAGGTAAGATTAACCGTAACGATACGGCAGCAATATACCGAAACGGAAAAGAAATCTTTAAGGGTGCTGTTGATCAGCTTAAACGGTTTAAAGATGACGTTAAAGAAGTCGCTCAAGGATTTGAATGCGGTATTTCTTTCGTTAAGTTTAATGATATTCAAGAAGGTGATATTGTTAAATTTACAACAAAGCAGGAAATTGAACGTTCTGAATTAGAATAAAACCACTTTTACTTTTTATGCAAAGAAAACATTAGATAGACTGTTACATTTTGTTACATAAAGGCAAGTTTTAATTTATTCTTGTTTTTATATATGTATATGGCTAGTGTGAATTTCCCAAATTTGAATATTTATCAAACACCCGGAGTTAGATTTAAGACTCCGGAAGATAAATCTGTTTCTGATACTATTTCTAAGGAATATTCCAATACATCATTTAGGGCTGAAGCATATACATCAGCTCTTACAATAAGAACATCGCTTACAACAAAAGATGAGAAAAAAAAATATGCGGCACTTTCAAATGAATTAGATTTATCATATCGAAAAAAATTGGAATATGCACTGAAATCCGGGCAAATTTTAAAGAATAATTCTAATGATAAGAGTACAGTTTTAGATAATTTATATAAGATAATTACAGAGGAAAGAGATCCTGGATTGGACAAAATAAATATTCTCAAAGAATGTATTGATATACTGGCTAATCCTTATGTTATAACACAAACTTGTGAAGATATTCCACCAGAATATCAGAGACAAGTTATCGGACTCATTACAAATTTATCAGAAAATCCGAACGAGATAGCAAAAGCAAAATGGGATATAAACAATATGCACACAGGGACTTGCCCAGCCGCAAGTATTGAATTCGATTTAGCAACAAAACATACAGCAGAATTTTTTAGAATGGTAGAAGGACTTACATCTCCTAAAAATGAAGTAAAGAAAACTATAAGAATGGATAATCTTTCCGAAAAGTCTTCTGATGCAATATGGCTTATAACAAAGTTTAAAACTCCTCATGTTATGAAAGATTTTAACACTGCTGAAATATTATTGAAGCCGGACAAAAATGCAATTATAAGAGCACGTATCCAGAATCATCATAGAGATAAAGGAGAACGTTCTATGATAGATGTTCTTATGCAGTCGACTTTAATGCAACTAGGCTCACAGCAAACATATAATTCTCTTACGGATAAAAGAGCGCCAAATGCTTGGACTCAAGAGGATGGTGGTTTAATTGATTTTGAAAAAACTTATGTAGAGTCTGTTGTAGAAGATAAGAATACAACTTCTGTTACATACCAAATAGTTGATGAAAATGGAAGATTAGCAGGTTATGAAAAAGATTTTGGAACTATCAAAAAAGAGCTTCTAGATACATTAAAATTAGGGCATAATATTATAATCGGCTATACTTGGCCTGACCCTGAAAATGAAAATAAACTTGCCGGACATGAAATTACAATTGTAGGTCATAAGATTAATTCTAACGGCGAAGGCATTTTCATATGTCAAGATTCCGATGATGATATTGCAGCTCCAATAGAGTTAAGTGAAAAATTTCTACTTCCTAAAATTCACCATGCAGGTTTGCCTGATGAAATAGCTTCTCGAGATTTTAAATTTGAAGATAGTTGGGAAATCGGATTGAAAGATTTTCAAGAAATGAACCAAAATAGAAAGAAAACTGCTTGAAATTTGTAAAATGATAATTAGTTAATTACATCAAGCCCTCTAAATTCGAAGATTTTTTCAGTATTATTTTTTATTTTCTCCTCTGCAAGCAAAGTCCCAACAATTGCTTCCAATTGAGCAACCGGCATCATATTTGCAGGAAAATTTTCAAAGTTATACTCAAATTTTAGAGCTGATTGTAAAAATTTGCAGTCTGCTGATGAACGTTCCTTATAATTTGAATACAAATTAAACTTTTGCCTTGTTAAGTATATTTCAAATCTGGAAATATCAACGCCAGAAGTTTTTAGCTTGAGAAAAAGCTCACAACCACGCGTTGAAAATCTTTGAAGCCAGTTATCTTTATTGATAAAAGGATGTTCAGAAGAATGTATTAATTGATAAGGCTTTGATAGCACTCTCCATTTACCTTCAAGCATTGTATTGTCCCAGGGAAGAGAAATACAAATGACAGAATTTTTTAAAGATGGATAATTATCAAAAAACAATTGTACATCATTCATAGAAAATAATTTGTCAACATAACATAGATTTCCGGTTGAAATTTCTCTAACAGCAACACCACTTTCAATAGAGGATGTCGGGGCAAGTGAAAGCCCAACAGAATGTGTTATCATAGTCCGAAATCCTCATCTTCCGGTATTGCAGTATTTAGTTTTATCACACGTTTTTCTATTGCAGGCATAATATTATCGTCGCTCGAAGATGATTCATTTTCAAGATTTACATATAATTCCATGTTTCTCGGAGAAAGTTTTTCACTTTTTTGTTTTTCTATCATTCTTTTTCTGTTATCTTCTAAAAGTTTTCTGGCAGCAGGAGAAATAGAATCACCTTCAACAGATGCTATAACTTCCATTCTCTGTCTCTG
>CALUVK010000186.1 GCA_944324205.1 Candidatus Gastranaerophilales bacterium
ATGCAGATGGGCGGTCCTTATACATTAAGAGGGTATCAGCCGGCTGAATTAATCGGTGACTATGGTGTAACAGGTACGGTTGAATATCGTTTCCCGATTCCGTTCTTAGACAGATTATGGCCTAAAGTGGATGAAAGAATAAGACTGGCTGTATTCTACGATTGGGGCTGGTTAGGTGAAAACGGTAATATATATAATTATC
Organism: Candidatus Gastranaerophilales bacterium; assembly: GCA_944324205.1. GTDB lineage: Bacteria > Cyanobacteriota > Vampirovibrionia > Gastranaerophilales > Gastranaerophilaceae > CAG-196. Next base: position 203 of record CALUVK010000186.1, read on the forward strand.
CGCAGACATTCTTACATTCAGTTGGTTTCGGTACATATATTAACTTTACAGATTGGCTGACAGCTCAAATAGGTGTTGGTTTCCCTCTCGGACGTTCATATGATGAGAATACTGCAAGATTCTACTTTAGTGTAAACTCTGATTTAGACAGGTTGATTCCTTTAAGAAATCCTGAAAAACTATAACTAACGAGTATTCTTATAAAATAAATTAAAAACCCTTTGTATTAATATTACAAAGGGTTTTATATATAAAATAAAAGGAATTAAAAACTTAATTCCTTTATTAAACGGAGTTTAATTATAATATGAAAGATTATTTTAACTTGCGTTATTATATTATTGTGTTGCCATTTCCATTGCTGATTGCAAGAGGTCTTTATTAGATTTAATTAAAGCATTAACAAGTTCCATTTGAACTTTTGCTTGCTGGTAATCTGCAATGTTATTCTTAAAATCTGTATTAGCTTGTTCTAATAGACCGGAACGAATTTCTCCGCGTCCGACTACAGGTTTTCCGGATTCAGGTGTTTCCACAAATACGCCATCTTTAACTTCATACAAACCGTTCGGATTGTGGAAATTTGCTGTTGCTATTTTGTATAATGGAACGGATCTATTGCCGCCATCTGCTTTTCCGTATATTGTACCATCATTTTTGATTTCATATTCATCATATTTACCTAAAAATTTGCCATTATTAGGATCAATCCATAGTTTTATATTTGTTGTTGGAATACTTAATGCACCGCCTTTTAAAGCTGTATCCTGGTATAAATCAGCACTAATGGACTTAGTGCCGGACATAATTTCACCCTTGTCATTAAGTATATAGCCTTGAACCGTATCACCATTTTTTGCTCTATATACACCTTCAGAGTCAAATGTGAATTCTCCAAGGCGAGTGTATGCTACATTGCCATCAGGCCTCCTTAACATAAAATATCCTGTACCTTCAAAGAACAGGTTTTCATTAGACGTTCCTGGGGTTGATTTTCCTTGACCTAAATTTTTAACATTATTATCAATAACGGCCCCCCCTAAAAATGTTTTAAAGGTTACTTTATTTTCTCTAAACCCCGGGGTATAAACATTGGTAAGGTTATCTGCAAGTACATCCATCCATTGGATTGTTGCTTTTTGGGTATTAATCGCAGTTGTGTATAAATCATTCATCTTTGCGTCCCTTCTTTCTGTTGTCTCTATCGTCGTCTTGCCTTTGTCGTCTTTGATTTAATTCGTCATATTCTATATTATTGTCATCAAATCGCTGTCTTAGCAGTGGAAGATTTTCTTTTAAATATGCTTCTGCTACTTGTGAACTTGGAAGGAAATCTGCTGATATTTTTCCTTGTTTACTAATTTTTATAATGACAGAAATGTTATTGTCAAAATCTATTCTGACAGGTTGGTTATCTTGCATTGATTTTGCAAGCATATCTGCTAATGTTTTTGAGATTTGTGATGATTTTGAAGTAGTATGATGTGATACAGTGTTCATATCTATGCTGCCATTATCTACAAGCTTAGAGAAAAATTCTACATCACCCTGATTCATAATAATATTGTCATATTTTACAACTGTTTCTACTGTTACGTTTGTTTTTGTATTGACTTTTTTTATACCATGTTCATTAGATACTGTTTTTGTTTTTGTTTCAACTGTATTCGGCAGCTGCATTTCTTGGTTATTCAATTGTAGATTTTTTGTTTCAGCGTTATTATTTTCTTTTGCAGCTGTTTCTTTAAGAAGTATATTTTTTCTTGCAATTGCCATATTTTCACTCATTGTTGATAATATAGCAGCTTCTTCAGCTAAATCTTGTTCAGAACTGCTTAATAGTGTTGTATCGTTTTGTTTTACGAATTCTTTAAAAGGTTGACCATCAGTGTTGAAGTTCATGCCGGAATTCATTTGCGGCAGTATCGGTTCTTTAGGGTCTTGAATATTCATATCATTATTTATCAAGCTGTTATCCTCTTTATTTTTATCGTCATTAGGCTTTTGATTCTTAACAGGAGAGGTTAAATTTTCATCTTTTTGATTGAATGTTTCTGGTAGTTTAACTTTTGTGATTTCTTCTACTGTATTTTTCAACCCTGTTAAGACATCATTGAGTTGTTGGCTGGTCTGATTATCGGATGTATTTTCCTGTTTTTCGTCTTTCCCTGTTTTTTCGGTATTTTTATCTTCTGAAGAAATTTTTGTTTGTTCTTCTTTATCATTACTTACTTTTTCGGTCTGTTTCGTTTCCTCTGTATTTTCTGCCGATTCATTTTTTTTAGTCTGCTGTTCTTTTTCGGGAGTATCAGTTTTTTCAGAGGGTGATAAATTGTTTAGTTCTTCTGCAAATTTTACATTATCATCTTTTGGTGATTTAGAAGAAGTGTTATTATTTGTTATATTTATTGAAGATGTAACTTTTTGATTGGTAGTATCAATATTCATTTTCGTTCAGTTCCATTTCTAGTTGTTTTAATTGTTGCTCTAATTCTTGTTCTTCTGCGGCTTCTCGCGAATGAATGAAGAATCGTTGTACGCCGATTTCTGAAAATTGTTTTAATTCGATTGCTTTTTGTTCTTCTAAGTAAGCTTCTTTTTGTTTTTCTTTGTGTTTTTCGACAACTTTTACCGCTTGTTCCAGCTTTACGAGTTTTTGCTGCTCTTCTTCAAGGATAGCTTGAAGTCGTTTTCTTTCTTGTTCCAAAGTGTCTGCTTTATCCCATAAATGATGAAGGTAGTTATCATAGTATTCCATCATTCTGAAGTCAGCTGTTTTTTTGTCTTTGATTGTTTGTTGAATTTCTGCATTGTTTTGTCGAATCTTTTCTTCTGCAATGTATACATCCTGCTGGGCTTTTTGTACAACTAAAAGTTGTTCTTCCTTTTTTCTTATACGAAAATCAAGTATTTTTTGCAATCTGTATACAAAGGGCATAATTACATTCTCACATATGTATTATTGCAGATATTTAACCTTTAAGATACATCTATTTAGATGATTAATGTTTATTTTTATAAAGTCAAAGGAAGGTAGATGGAAAATATTTGTAAATATTTGTAAATATTTGTAAATAATTATTAAAATTTACTAAAGTTTTTTGTATTTTTGCCGATAGGTATAGAGTATTAATTAAACTGTAAGGAGTAAAAATGGACGGAGTTATTAGACCCAAAGTCGGGAATGTTATTAAAGAGATTGCAGCATCTGATAAAAATGGTGAAAGTAGTGCTAAAATTGATACAAAGCACGAATATGACAAGTTATCAGATTATCTGGCAGGAAATAAAGATGAATTCAACGAAGTAGAAAAAAGTACAATTCAAAGATTATTGGATAAGGCGAAAGAATATCTTAAACTGAATGATTCTGATGATAAGAAGAATGTACAAGAAAATAATACTCCTTCACCAGAGAATGGAAGTGAAGTTCCAAATAATGGCAAAGGTAATGCCGGAGAACCAGATTTTAATGAACAGAACATAGATCC
>CALUVK010000187.1 GCA_944324205.1 Candidatus Gastranaerophilales bacterium
TGTCCTGCAATTACAACTCTATCTCCGATTACGCAGCTTCCTGCAATACCGACTTGAGAAACAATCATACATCCTTTTCCGATACGGCAGTTATGACCAATCATAACTAAATCGTCAATCTTAGTATTATCGCCGACAACGGTATTTTCAATAGTTCCTCTGTCTATTGCAGTATTAGCGCCAATCTCAACATTATTACCGATAACAACAGAGCCGATTGACGGGATTTTGAATATGACCTGTTCAACATCATTTTCTCTGATTTCACCGTCTTTTCTTGCCTGCTCAATATTATTCGGGTTCTCTGTAACAAAGCTGAAACCGTCTGCTCCTAGAGAAACACCGTGATGAAGAATAACTTCATTACCGACTTTTACTCTGTCACCGATGCAGACTGCCGGGTGGAAAAAGCATTTATTGCCGATTACAGCCCCGTTTCCAATATAGCAATTTGCTAAAATCTTTGTATTGTCACCAATTTGTGCATTTTCACCAACTACAACATTCGGTCCCAAAGATACATTCTCACCGATTTTTGCAGACGGATGAACCGTTGCTGTCGGATGAATTCCCGAGTTAACATGCGGTTCTTCATAAAACATTGTTATTAATTTCATCATCGCTAAACGCGGACGCTCAACTTCTATAGTTGAAAAACCTTCTATATTTACTCCCAGAGGAACAAGTGCAGCTAAAGCTTTTGTATTCGATAAATTTGCAATCTCTTCTTCGCCTAATGCAAGAGCCAGAGTATTTTCATCAGCCAGCATAGGCGGCGCAATTTTAGTAATCGCAACATCTTTAGCTTTAGAAAGCATTCCGCCCGTAATTTGTGCAATCTGTTCCAATGTGAAAGTTTTCATAATACACTCCTTATATCTATCCTAAACACTTATTTATTATATTCGTAGTAGATTTTCCCTGAACAAATTCAATAAACTCTACTTTAATATTATTTCTTAGAACCACATCCCTTTCGGGCAGTGTTTCCAAGGTATAATCTGCACCTTTTGTATAAATATCCGGCTTAATTGCTTCCAGTAATTTTGCCGGAGACTTCTCTTCAAATAATACCACATAATCAACATATAATAAAGCATTTAATATTTCAGCTCTATCTTGTTCATTATTAATAGGTCTTTCAGGACCTTTGATAAGTTTTACAGAGTTGTCTGAATTAAGCATTACTATAGAATAATCAGCTAATGATTTTGTTTTTTTTAGATAACGTACATGCCCGACATGTAAAATGTCAAAGCACCCATTTGTTGCAACAAAAGTTTTTCCTTCTGCTTGCCCTTTTTTTACGATATCAATTATTTCATTTTTAGTAACTATTATTCCCAAGTATCTATTTACCTCTATAGTTATCCAAAGCAATCTGGATAGAATCTTTTACATGTTCAAAAGTATCAGCTTCAGTTTGCAAATAAATTTTCTTTTCTATTGGCATTTCTTTGGGTAAAATTCCAACCTGCTCTGCAAAATGTTTAGCTTTTTTTATTTTTCTATCTGTAGGTCTTACCGTAATATTATTTGCAATTTTTTTTACATTCATCAGAACAACCCCATTTCTATAACTCTTTTACAAATTCTGACAGTATTTAACGCTGCACCTATACGCAAATTATCAGCAACGCACCATAAAGAAATCCCGTTATCAAACGCAAGATTTTTTCTGATTCTTCCTGCAAAAACAGGATTAACCCCCGATGCATCGCGTGTTGTAGGATACTCATAGTTTTCAGGATTATCTATAACCTTAACCCCGTAGGAATTTTTTAAAATTTCTCTGACTTCATCCGGTGTAACATTTTTTTCGAATTCTATATCAACAGCTTCACTGTGTCCGTTAAATACCGGCACCCTTGCAGCTGTACAAGAAATTTTCGTACTTTCGTCAAGATGAAGAATTTTTCTGGTCTCGTTAACAACTTTCATCTCTTCTTTTGTATAACCGTTATCACAAAATACATCAATTTGCGGTATTACATTAAAAGAAATCGGCTTTTTAAAGCATTTGTTTTCAAAAGAGTTGCCTTCCAGATTTGCAATAGTATCTTCTCTAAGCTCATTTATAGCTGCCAGTCCGGCGCCTGATACCGCTTGATAAGTTGATACAATAAGTCTTTTTATACCAAATTTCTTCAATGGCTCTAAAACTAACATAAGTTGAGAGGTTGAGCAATTCGGATTAGCAATAATACCCTTATGTCTCCTTAAATCCTCGTCATTTACTCCCGCAATAACCAGCGGTACATCTTTTTCCATACGGAAAGCTGATGAATTATCAATAATTACTCCGCCTCTTTTTACAATCTCCGGCGCGAACTTTTGACTGGTAGAACCGCCTGCTGAAGCCATAACAATATTGATTCCGTCAAAAACCTCAGGTTTAGCTTCTTCTACAGTATATTCTTTTCCTTTAAAAGTTATTTTTGAACCGGCACTTCTTGCGCTCGAAAGAAATTTTATATCTTCAAACTCAATACCCAGTTCATCTGTAATCTTTGTAATTTCTCTTCCTACAACACCTGTTGCACCTAAAATCGCTATTCTTGGCTTTTTCATCAATTCACCTCTAAAGTATATTTTCTAATCCGTAAATGAAATCTTTATTTTCATAAACATGTCTTACTGCTCTTAAAACACCATCCATATAACATTCTCTGTTCATGGAGTCGTGTCTTATAGTCAAAATTTGTCCGCTTGCGCCAAATATGACTTCTTGAGACGCAATATAACCGGGCATTCTAACAGAATGAATATGAATATTGTTATACGAAGCTGCCCCTCTGGCCCCTTCAATAGTCTCTACTTCCGGACAGTTACCTGAGGTAAAGTCAGGGTTTTCTTTTGACATCATTAAAGCTGTCTTAACCGCAGTTCCGGAAGGAGCATCTTTTTTCTGATTATGATGAAGTTCAATTATTTCGGCATTATTAAAATATTTAGATGCCATCTGTGCAAATTTCATCATTAAAACCGCTCCGGTTGAAAAATTGGGAGCAATCAGACAACCAGTCGAATTGCTCACAGACAACTTTTGCAGCTCTTCTATCTGTTCATCGGTAAGCCCTGTTGTACCGACAACAATATTAATATTATTATTTAAACAATAAAGCGCATTTTCATAAATCGACTTAGGCTGGGTAAAATCTATCAAAACATCAATTTCCACAGAATCTTTTGCGTCTTTGATAGTAGCAAACTCACCGTCTTTAATATCAATTTTTGCAGCAAGTGTCATATCTTCAGCGTTATTAACTGCATTAACAACTTCCTGCCCCATTTTTCCGTTTGCACCGCAAACTGCTATCTTAATCATTATTCCCTCCTCCTGAGAGCCATTAGAATTATACTATAAATACAAAAAAGAATAAATGTAAAGATTTGTAACAATTTTATATAAAAAGTGTTACTAAATTATATATTGTGGAATATATAAAGTATAATCTCTTTTCTTTATTTTCTCCTCCACTCCTTTATCTAACGAGAGTTAATGCCGCAAAAGATTGCGGCTTTTTGTTTGCTGTTTAAAGAAAAAGAGTACTTTTAAAGTACTCTTTTTTTCTAAAATTTTATTTTCCTATCATCCAATTAAATCCGAGCTGGAAGCCGACACCGGTTCTGCCGACATTTCTAAATACCGTCTGGAAGTAGCCGGCAA
>CALUVK010000188.1 GCA_944324205.1 Candidatus Gastranaerophilales bacterium
CAGACAATGATTGCAAGGCTTACGGGCATGGATATAGCTAATGCTTCAATGTATGATGCATCATCGGCTTGCGCAGAAGCTATTTTAATGGCGCATAGAATTTGTAAAGGCAAAAAGAATAAGGCACTTATTTCAAATAGACTTAATCCTGAATACAAAGAAGTTATAAAAACATACTGCTGGGCACAGGATATAGAAATTGAATGGTTCGAAAATGAGCTTCCTGATAACACTGCCGATTATTTCTGTATATTAATTCAATACCCGGATTACTATGGAGAAATACCGGTATTAAACAAACCTGATACTATTTATATAGTTTGTGCAAACTTATCAGCACTTTCGATTTTAAAACCGCCTATAGAAGCGGATATCGTTGTCGGAGATATCCAACCTTTAGGGATAGCAATGAATTTTGGAGGCCCTCACGCCGGATTTATGGCCTGCAAAGAAGCTTATATGCGCCAGATGCCGGGAAGATTAGTCGGAAGGACTCTGGATGCTGACGGCAGACAAGCATTTACTCTTACTATTCAAACCAGAGAACAGCATATTAAAAGGGAAAAAGCCACTAGCAATATCTGTTCTAACCAATCGTTAATTGCTCTATCTGCGACCCTCTATTTAAGCCTGCTCGGAGAAAAAGGGTTTAGAGAAACAGGTGTAATTTCCGCTAATCTTGCACATGCTCTTTCAAGAATGCTAAAGGGAAAAGGGGTAAAAACACTTAATAAAAACTTCTTCAACGAATTTGTAGTCGAAATAGATGACGCTGATAAATATTTAGCAAACTTAAAAGCGCAAGGAATTCTTGGCGGAATAAAAATTGATAAACGACATGTCCTTATATGCACAACCGAAATGAATACGGAAGAAGAAATTATTAATTACGTAGAAGCTGTATAAATAAAATTTTACAAATGTTAATATGTTTATGTGCTAAATTTATATTATGTCGAAATTCATTCCATTACATATCCACTCTGAATATTCACTGCTGGACGGAACAATAAGAATAGGGGATTTAGTTAAATATGCAGTTGATAATGAACTGCCGGGAATTGCTGTAACTGATCACGGAGTTATGTATTCGGCAATAGAGTTTTATGAAAAAGCTAAGGAAGCTGGAATTAATCCACTTATCGGCTGTGAGTTTTATGTTCACGATGGTGATATTCATGTGCATGATAATGCTCACAATCCTTTGTATCACTTGATTTTGATATGCAAAGATTCTGTCGGCTATAAAAATATGATAAAACTCGTATCTACAGCCTGGTGCGAAGGATTTTATTATAAGCCGAGAATTAATTTTGAACTTTTAAAAGAACACCATGAAGGATTAATTTGTGCTTCTGCCTGCCTTGGTGGTGAAGTTTTACAACATCTTTTAAAGAATGAATATGAAGCTGCTAATGAAGCTGCTAAGCGCTATAAAGATTTATTTGGAGATGATTATTATATAGAACTTCAAGATCACAACCTAGAGGAGCAAAAACGCACAAATCCGGATTTAATCAAGATTGCAAAAGAGCTCGGCATTAAAATGATTATTACAAACGATTCTCACTATTTAAAGCGTGAGGACGCTGATGCGCAGGACTCTTTATTGTGTCTGCAGACAAATGCTGATAAGGATGATCCTAATCGTTTTCATTTTCCTAATAATGAGTTTTATATCAAATCTAAAGAAGAAATGCGAAAAGCTTTCTCGTGGATGGATGATGAGACATTTGAAGAATGTGTTAAAAATACTGAAGAAGTTTGCTCAAAATGTCATATTGAAATTGAACTCGGGAATGCTCCGCTTCCGCATTATGATGTACCTGAGGGTTATACTAACGAAACTTACCTGCAGCATATCGTTTATGAAGGCTTGAAAAAACGGTATGGAGAGATTTCTCCGGAACTTAAGGAGCGTGTGGATTATGAACTCAGTGTAATCAATAAAATGGGATTTCCTGCGTATTTCTTAATCACCTGGGATTTTATACATTACGCTAAAACTCATAATATTCCGGTCGGCCCCGGAAGAGGCTCTGCTGCCGGAAGTGTAGTTGCATATGCATTGGAAATAACCGACTTAGACCCGATTAAGCATAATCTGTTGTTTGAAAGATTTTTGAACGAAGAACGTTTTACAATGCCTGATATTGATATTGACTTTTGTATTGAAAAAAGACGTCAGGTTATTGATTATGTAACCCAAAAATACGGAGAGGACAGAGTCTGCCAGATTATTACGTTCTCAACCTATGCTCCGAAAGCTGCATTTAAAGGCGTTGCCCGCATTTTAAAAGTACCATTTGCAGAAAGTAACAGACTTACAGGATTAATTGAACCGGCAATAGAACTGGCTCAAGCAACAAATCCAAAAGCTAAATGGATTAAAGACGCTATTCAGGTTGAGGGTTCAGAGCTTAGAAAGCTTTATGATGAGGATTATCAAATCCCAAATCCCGAAACGGGAAAAACTGTAAGCTTTAAAAAACTTATTGATATGTCAATGGCAATTGAAGGGTTAAAATGCGGAACCGGTACACACGCGGCAGGAGTCATAATCTCACACGCGCCATTAGATACAATAATTCCTGTTCAGCCTTCAAAAGACGGTATTGTACAGACCGGTTACCCCCCGCATGAGGTAACGGAAGTCCTTTCACTGCTTAAAATGGACTTTTTGGGCTTAAGAAACCTTACAATGATTTATAAAACAGTTGATATGGTTAAAAAATACCGCGGGGTTGATATTGATATAAACAATATTCCGCTTGATGATAAAGAAACCTATCAAATGCTTGTAAGAGGTGAGACTGTCGGTGTATTCCAGCTTGAATCACAGGGTATGATTAACCTCGTAAAACGGCTAAAACCGGATGTATTTGAAGATTTAGGCGCTCTTGTTGCACTCTTTAGACCGGGGCCTTTAGGTTCCGGCATGGTGGATGAATTTGTTGCAAGAAAACACGGTGTAAAGCAGGTAACTTATGCACATCCGCTTTTGGAGCCTATATTAAAAGATACATACGGAACAATTGTTTATCAAGAACAGATTATGCAAGTATTCCAGACTCTTGCAGACTATACTCTGGGTGAAGCTGATATTGTCCGCCGTATGATGGGTAAGAAAAAAGTTGAAGAAATGCAGAAGCAGAAAGGACGCTTCATTGAGCGTGCTTCAACAAGACATGATATGAAACCGGATGATGCAGCAGCTCTATTTGAACAGATAGAAGCATTTGCATCGTACTGCTTCAATAGGTCTCACTCTGCAGCTTACGCATTTGTAGCATACCAAACAGCATATTTAAAATGCCATTTCCCGGTTGAATACTTGTCGGCATTGCTTTCCAGTGTTTCTGATAACAAAGACCAGACCCAATTGTATATTGAAGAAGCTCAAAAGTATGGGATTAAGGTTCTTCCGCCTGATATTAACAAATCATATCTTGAATATACTCCGGACGAGGATAATATCAGATTTGGGCTTGCTGCAATTAAGCAGGTCGGTGAGCCTGTTGTTGAAGCAATTATTAAGGAAAGAGACGAAAACGGAGAATTTAAAAGTATATTTGATTTCTGTAAACGTGTTGACGCCAAATTTGTTAACAAAAAGTCTCTTGAAGGCTTGATTAAAGCCGGAGCTTTTTCCAATATAGAAAA
>CALUVK010000189.1 GCA_944324205.1 Candidatus Gastranaerophilales bacterium
GCGCCAGAGACTCCAGATTAATCTCAACCCAAGCGTCTTTATGTATATTTACATTTGATTGTCTTATGTTTTTCATTATATCATTTCGCCTCTCAAATACCAGGTGCGGGCAGAAGTTATTCTTACATTAATAAATTCCCCTGTAATGTCTTTATCATACGGAATATGGACAATCTTATTATTTCTGGTTCTACCGGAGATGATATTTGTACTTCCATCTTCTCCATTTACCCTCTCAAATTTTTCTATCAAAACTTCCATTTCCCGTCCGATGTATTTTTGATTAGATTTTAGACAGCATTCACGGTTATGTTCATTAAGCCTTGCAAGTCTGTCTGTTTTTACGTCCTCCGGAATATATAAATCAACCCACTTAGCTGCAACGGTTCTTTCTCTGGGGGAATATGCCGCAGTATTTGAATAATCAAGTTCTAATTCGCTCATTGCTTTCAATGTATTTTGAAACTGCTCTTCTGTCTCACCGGGAAACCCTGCTATAAAATCACTTGTTATTGTTACATCAGGAATTCTTGAACGGATATTTTCACAAATCTTTTTATATTTTGCATAATCATATCTTCTGTTCATTTTCTTTAAAACATAATCATCACCTGACTGCATAGGAATATGAAAATACTCGCACACTTTATCCAGCTCTATCACTGTATCAATAAGTTCTTCCGTTATATCTGTGGGATAAGATGTTACAAAGCGGATTCTGAATTTACCTTCAAGCGCATTTACTTTTCTTAAAAGCCAGGCTAGATTAATAACATTACCCTCTCCATCCTTTGTATAACCCCAAGGATTATCTTCCGTTTTTTCAGCCAGCCATTTACCGTAGCTGTCAACATTTTGCCCGAGAAGCGTAATCTCTTTAAAACCTTCCGCTAAAGCCTTTTTCACTTCATTCAGAATAAGCTCAGGTTTTCTCGAGCGCTCGCGCCCTCTTGTATACGGAACTATACAGTAAGAACAGAAGTTATTACACCCTTCCATAATCGGAACCCACGCATTAACGCTTTTTACACGGTTAATTTGGATATCAGACTCCTCATAAGGTTTCTCTTCCGTCGAAACAACTCTTTCTCCTGCTTCTATTCTTTTAACAAGTTCAGGAAGCTCATAAAGCCTCTGGGTTCCAATCACTAAATCTACATAAGGTGCGCGTCTAAATAACTTCTCTCCAGTTTGCTGGGCGACACATCCGGCGAATACAATCTTCAAATCCGGCTTATTTTTTTTCCACTTGCCCCAAACACCGATTGCGCTATAGGCTTTATCTTCCGATAACTGCCTTATTGAGCAGGTGTTAATAATAAGCATATCTGCTTCTTTAGGGGTTTCTGTCTGTGTATATCCCAAATGCTCAAGCATTCCATACATACGTTCTGCATCAGACTTATTCATCTGACAGCCCATAGTTTCTATATATACCTTTTTCATTGTTTTTTCCTTTTATTATAATTTTACAACAAAATGAAAAAATATTCTTAAAATGGCGGAGTCTTATTTTATTAAGCCATGCTAATTGGTCTGATAAAATTTGGAATTTTTAAATTTAATTTTATTCTTATGACGTTGTACTTTTTAGCTCTGCTTAGTTTATTTATAGTAAACTAATATTTTTTACTATTTTTAAAACTAGGCAGTTGCCTAATTTATCCGGCAGTTTTTCGTTTATAAGATAAAAGTGGTATTTAGGATGAAGAGCTTATTTATTACTGAAAAAACGATTTTAACCAAAAGAGAAATTGAATATTTGTCAATGGTTGCGTTAGGTTTTAAAAATAGGATGATTGCAGATATTTTATTTGTTAGTAAAAGTACAGTTAAGAAGACCTTAGAAAATATCTTTAAGGCTCTTAATGCTAAAGATAGAGCGAATGCTGTTGCTATTGCTTTTATGCATAAAATCATAACACCAGATTCTTTAGTAGAGATTACTAAAAAGTTTAATATTAATTATTTTTAATTTTTAAATAAATATTTTTACATTTTCTTGTAAAATACAAATATTTGTTTGTATTTAATGGTTTATAAGATTTGTTCGAGGGTAAAAATTATACCGAAAAATTAATTGCTTAAAATATTAAGTTTTGTAACGAAATGCACAAATGCTGAAATTAGGTATTATTTAAATACTTTATATATATAAGATGGTATTATAGGAAGATAAACGTAAGATGAGCACAGGATTTAATACAGATATTCAATCAATATTAAACAAAGCGGTGGGTCAGTTAGAATCACTAGGTGGCTCTACCGGTTCATTAGGAACGTCTTCTGGTAATAATTTTGTAAACAGTATATGGGGGCTGACTCAAGAAGGACAAGCTGCAGTTAATGGTAATGATAATCAAAAGGCTCAGGCAATTACCAATATTGTACAAAACCTTCTTGGTATGTTAATGAGTCTTGGAACAAAAGAAACTTCTAAAGCTAATAAGGAAGTTAAACAAAACGAAAAGCAAGCTAATACATTAGAAAAAAATGCTGATAAAGCAGCTCAAACTACAGAAGAAAAAGTTCAAGAAATAATCAGCAACATTGCAGATAATACTACAAGTATTAGTAAAGCAATGGATGAAATTAAGGCTTTAGGCGGTGACAAAGGTGATATTGCTAAAGCATTAGAAACATTGGAAGAACAGCTTAAAATTATTGATGATAATAAAAAGATTTTGAATGATGGAGTATCTTCTCCGGAAGCAAAACAAAAAGCTTTAGAAAATCTTATCGGAGCTTCCCAAGTAATTAATGAACTAGTAGCATCCATTGCAGAGGTTCAAAAAGAAATCGAAACTCAAAACGGAATTGTTGAAAATACAGCAAATAATGTTGCAGGACTCGTTGAAGAATCTGTAAACGTTATTACAAATGGAGCGCAGACTCTTCAAGGATTTATTCAACAAGGTGGAATCCAAACTGCAACTACAACTACAATAGCGGCTCAAGGTACTGCAGATGTATCTGTTGGTAGTATTGCAACAGCTAAAGGTAGTGCATTGAGCTCTAATCTGGTTACTGCAACAGCAGGACAAAAACTTTTAAGAATTGGCTCCGACAGAACTTCTGCCGGCCAAACTCGTATTAAAGGTGCAACAGAAAATCTTTCAGCTTTAACAAAAGCTATTGGTCAAATGGGCAGTAATTTAGGCGAGCTTTCAGAATTTACAAATTCAATTGGTAATCTTGGAAATAGTTTTGTTGCACTTGTTGGGCAATATGGTTCACAGCTGGAACCTGTAATAACAGCAGTAGGTTCTTGGACTAGTGTAGCGGATGCAAACGCTCAACTTGAAGAAGCTATTACAGAATACCAATCAAATAGTGGCTTAGAAGTTGAAATGCCATGGAATCAGAACTCAAACATTGAGACAGAAAATGGTAATAAAGAATCTAAGACCTGGGTTAATTATACCGGAGCAAAGCAAGTAACTTCTGATAAGCAGAACCAGACGTCTTTTAACGGTAAATTTGAATTTGATACAAATTTATTTAGAGAAGCTTTTAAGAAATAATGCTAATTTTTTTTAGATTATAATAATAAAAATTAAATTGTAAATGCTTTTTTCTTTATATTATAATTATCTCAAGAACTGGAGAGGTTATGGGAAAATATCATTTTATAGCAATAGGCGGTATCG
>CALUVK010000190.1 GCA_944324205.1 Candidatus Gastranaerophilales bacterium
CATAAAGAAAAAATGGAGATTTTTTTTTTTTTTTTAACACAAAGACATTAAGAAAAACAGCACGTAATTAGTAATTAAGAAAAGGAGAAATTATTATGGAACCCAAAATAGAAACATCAATATCAATCAAAAACGGAAAAATGTATGAAACTCAGAACAAAAATGGTAAGCCAATACGTATTTCAGTTTTTGAAGATTTGAATAAAGATGGAAAATACAGTGCAAACGAAGTAACTACAGTTTATAAATATGAATATAAAAATGGTGGAAATTACAAAGAAACAATGTATAGTGACAATAACCAAGATGGCACATTAGATTTTATACGTTTACAGAATTATGATAAAAACGGGCATAAACTAGGAGCAACCACTTGGAAAGAAATTAAAGACAAATGCTGTGATTTTCACAGTAATATGCAAAATATAAGAGAATCGCATGGTTTGATGGTATTTCATCTTCCATCCTGGGAAATAGAGTAAGATAATATTATAAAAAGATAAATACAATGGTGCGCTTATTAGCGCACCTCATTTTTTATTTTAAATGTAATTATTACGCAAATATGAGCATTCTACAATTGTTAGTTTATATAAGCTTCATCAAGAAGTTTTATGCGAAAAGCGCTTCCGGCCGGTATTGAAACGTGTCCGCCTTTAGAGAAAAACGCAGTTATCGGTGATATAAGAGTATTTACCCCGAGGCAGATTGTACCGTACGCAAGCGGGAATGGAGAAAGCAGAAGAGTTGAGCCTTCGCCTCCGAGGTTTACTGTAAGATTAAACATTCTGCCGAAGAGCGCACGCCCCCAGTTTCCTTTTTTCCACATTGTTTTAAGATATGTTCTGTCACCTTTTATGTTATTCAAGAAAATCATTTTATCGTCAGCTCTTGTAATATAAGCATTAACTGGGATTGTCTGCCCTTTATAGAGCATGCTCCTAATTCTTATTACGACAAGTCCTCCGTTGCAGGTGATTTGCGGCTGGTGAGATTCAATGATTTCTCCTGTAAATACTGTGCCGGCAGGAATTGTGTATTTCCTTTTAACTATAGCGCTGTTGGTTTTGAATTTAACCGTAGTTCCTTTTCTCTGCCAATCAGAGATTTTAGCACTATTTACAACATTAAAACTCGTACCTTTTCTAATTTTTATATTCCCGCCTGTAACAATTTTGGCAGGAGGCGTTGTTGTTTGTGTATTTGATTGGACTTGCTGAGCAGGAGCAATTTCATCTGCTTCCATATCAAGAATAACAGGAAGCTCCGGCAAAGTTTCTTCTGAATCATTTCCTCCTTTTACCCCCGTATCTTGAATAAGTTTAGACGGATTATAATTCTTTCTGATTTCATCATCAACCGTCATGTCCAAATCCAGAGCAAATGCTGATTTGCAGCAAAGCAGTAAAATAAATATAAAAATTATCTTCCTATTCACTATTCACTACTCACTATTCACTAGCTTTATCCCAATTGTAACAAATTTGTCACAAACTAGCAAAATATTTTTTTCTTTGTTTTACTATAGATGTGTAGACAGTTAATTTAGATTGGAAACTATGATGATGAAAATTCATACAACGCAAAATCTAAACTCCTTGGGAAGGATGCAATCAACCAACAGCAGTACTATCACCAATGACGAGATTAGATTAAATTATTCGGAACAAATGCGCAAGCAGAAGCTATTGCATGCCCAGCCTGATTCGTACGAGAGCGGTGTGTCATTTAAGGGCAAAAAAGAAATTGTAAAAAAAGTTATACAAAAAGCGGCGGATAAAGAGACAATGAAGGATAAGTTTCTAAAGAGCCGCTTTTTTGATACAACATTAAATCTTATGGGGCATGAAGTATTAGTACAATCCTTAATATCGGCCGTTATTTGTATGATATTAAGGCCGGCCACTATTATGGCAATTCCAACAAAGAAGAATAAACAAGATAATATGTACGCATCAGCCCATTCTATGTCATCTGGTGCTGTTGGTATTGTAGCTTCTATATTAATAGCAACTCCGTTTTCTAAAGGTATAAAATATGCCAAGAATAATTTATTGCCGAATTTGAAGCCTGATATATTAAAAAAGAAATATCCGCATTTAAATTTGGAATCTATTTGGAAGGACAAAGATGCGAAAATTAAGAAACCGTTTAAAGAGTGGAAAGATAAATCAAAAAATCCATTTTCAACCGATGTAAAAGACACTTTGACAGTTGCAAGACCTACACATTTGTCACAAGTATCTGAAAAAACTTTAAACAAACAATTTAATCTTAATATTGATTTAAATGCAATGAAAGATAAATCAGTAAATGAATGGGTTGATAAGAATGGTAAAAAAATACATATTGATTTAAAAGATATGTTTATTGCAGTTAAAGAAGAAGGCATGGAGAGTACACTGCATTTAAAAGATTATGAAAATGTAAACTTCTTCTCTTTAAAACATATTGATGAGAGTTTTTTGAAAGAAATTATGCCGGATCTGGATACGGCTTCTATTGAGAAAAACGGTAAGAGATTGCATCCGGATTTCTGGAAAAAGAAAGATGGAACACCGTACAATCTTGATATGGATATGATACATATCTCATCTTACAGAGAAACTAAACATGCAACTCCGCTATATACGGGAGCAAAAAGAGAAGGAACAACAAAAGAAGAAAAATATTGTTCATATCAATCAAACACTGTAGAAAAAGATAAAGATGGACTTTCAAAAGAGGGAGTGCCGGATAAATTAGGAACTCCTGTTACACAAGAAATGCTCAATGCCGATGCAGCAAATGAAATAAGCGATAAATGGTTAGGCTGGCTTCCGGATATTGCAACCAGGATTCCGATAGCCGCCGGAACAATCATGCTGATACCTTGGATTCTAAAACATATTTTTGGTTTGGAAAAAAGTAAAAAGCCTGCAGAATCAGTGACTGCAACAAAGGAGATTGTCCCTGCTAAACAGGAAATCAACACTAGAAAGGCGGTGGCATAATGAATATTCAAGGTTTAAACAGCTATAATTTACAAACAAAATATGCTAATAATAAATATTTTTTAAAACAAGCTGACACTTCAGAAGTAAAAACTCCACAACAGACAAGCTTTAAAGGTAAAGAAACAAAATTTGGCGAGTGGATAGGTAAAATATATGGAAAGTATTATGCAGAAAAGATGTATAATAAAATGTGGATACAAGAAGCATCTGAAAAAATGTCAAAAGCTCCTATTCCGGGGAGTATGACCGAGCATATGGCAACACTGGGTTCAATTTTAACAAGTAGTGTGTATATGTGGAAAACGGTCCATAATAAAGATTTGGATGCAGATAAAAGAAAGACTTTGGCAATAAATCAAGGTCTCTGTTGTATAATCCCAGCGATTGCTGCTTATACTGTAGCAGCAAAAATCAGCGGTCTTAACAAAAAACTTGAACACTTATATCGTGGGCTAAAAGAAGAACAAATTACGAAACTACGAAGTGTTGATAGTAAAAAAGCAAAAGTTCTTAAAGAGACTTTAGGGCCCAAGTTGAAAAGTTTTGGTTCATTGATGGGGCTGTTAACATTTACATTAATTTACAGATATGTAACGCCGGTACTTGTAACGCC
>CALUVK010000191.1 GCA_944324205.1 Candidatus Gastranaerophilales bacterium
ATCTAAAGTTATACACTTTTGTTTATACATACCCTGTTCCTTCCGCTTTCTTTTGCTTCATACAAAGCTTTATCCGCACGTTTGAATAATTCCTCGCCCGATTCATCAGAACTAAACTCGGCCAACCCCATACTTATTGTTACATTTATATTTCCTCTGTCGATAGGAATCGGTGCGGTTTCCACAGCTTTTCGCAAACGTTCTCCAACAATTTGTGCTTCTTCTATATGTGTATAAGGAAGAAGAACCGCAAATTCTTCGCCCCCGTAACGTGACGGGATGTCGGATTCTCTTAGATGTTCTTTAATAATTGAGGCAACTGAGCTTAAAACGCTATCACCACTTGCATGCCCATATGTATCATTAACTTTTTTAAAGAAATCTATATCAATCATCATTGCACATAGAGGGTTTTTCTGTCGCTTTGCAGTTGCGATTTCTTGGTTAAGACGAACTTCAAATTGACGTCTGTTATTGAGTCCGGTTAGTGCGTCCAAAGTCGCATACTGAAGCATTTTTGCATAAGTATTTGCGCGATTAATTGTAATTGCAGACTGTCGTGTTAATTGTTCCAAATAACTTATATCGCGTTTTGAGAGTTTATCCAGCGTGCTTCTTGCCGCAACACACCCGATAATCTCACCTTCGGAAATTAACGGAAAGGCACCTGTTTTATCATTATTTGTAAGTATGTATTCACAATCAGGAGTAAGCTGCTTGATTGTTTCGTAAATTCTTTCATCATTGCAGGCTTTTGGCCAAACCAGTTTGTATTCATTATTCTGATACAAAAACACATATATTAAATGGTCTGAAATAAACCTATCAAGCATTTCACCAATCAGAGGCACAATATAATTAAGTTCGTATTGTGTTTCAATGATTTTAGCTATGTTTTTCATTGAATCATGAAATTCCACGTTAATTTTAGACTGCTCGTTAAGAACAATATTCTGAATTTTTAAAGAAATCTGAGATGTAAAAATTTTCATCAAAAACAGAAATTCTATATCAATAAGTGATTCTTGGGAAAATATAAGTTCAAGGAGTCCAAAAACTTGGTTTTCTTTTATAAGCGGCATATATAGTGATTTAATCATTAGTTTAATTTCGCCAATAGCTGCAGGAAGCTTGTATGCTTTTGAATTAATAACAAAATCGTGTTCCTTGATGCTTTCAAAAATATTATAAATATCTGATGAATCTGCGATAATATCCCAGTTACCGCCGCAATTGCGCATAGTATTTGTAACGCTGTCGTATACATAAGCCGAAAAGCTTTCAAACTTTATATATTCTTTAAGCACAGTGTTAAGTTCAGCTACCAGATTTTCCGTGTTAATCTTAGCAGAAAGCAAGCCTGAAATATTTGATAAAAAATGAAGTTCTCTATTTCCCATTAATATATATTATCCTCATTATATTCATTAAAAAACTCAAATCCTGCACAAGTTTTAAAATTTTTAACTATTGCTTTGTCAAAATCTTCATCAGGAACGATTTTACCGTTAACATATGTATAACTTATTCCTGTTGTCGGCTCATCCGTAAGTTTTTGCGCATAATATTCGTCACTAGTTATAAATTTTCGAGAAACATCGTTCAGAAGATTAAAAATATAAGCTGACTGCAGGTTAGACGAATCCGGCTCTTCTAAAATAAGCATGGCTGCTTTTTGAAGCTCACTTACAGAATCTCTATATCTGTGAATTCCTCTTAATAAAACAGCGAGATTATAGTGGGCTTCATATCGCATAGGTTCAAGTTCTATTGCTTTGCAATAATCAAGGCCGGCTTCTCTGTATTCACCTCTTAGATGATGAGCTACTGCTTTATTATAATAAATATCATAATTTTTCTTAAGTATTTTAAGAGCTTTTTTATAAGCTTCAATAGCTTCTCCCAGATACTTATACATTAAATATCTTTTTTCTAGCGGAAGGTACATTGCTTTTTGTTTATATGCTACTCCTTTATTATAATAAGCAATTCCTCTGTTACCGCGTACACTTTTAATGTTACTATATACAAACGGTATCCATAGTTTCAAAAGTCTTATTTGAGTAATTGTATCAAATTGTTCAATTGCTTCATCAAAGAAACCCAAATCTTCAGAATATACAATACCTAAATTCATTCTTGCCATAACATATTTAGGATTATGTTGAATAGCATGTTCATATGCATCTACAGCAGAATAATAATCTTCATAGACAGCATATATATTTCCGAGATTAAACCAAGCCTCATAATGTCCAGGAAAAAGTTTTAATCCTTTATCATAAAACTCTAAGGTTTTTGCCATATTATTTTGTGAATATGCCTGATCTCCTCTGTAAATATAATACATACCTTTGACTTTCATGAGCTGCATTTCAATCCAGCCCCAGAACAAGAAAGCTAAAATTGCCAATATACAAACAAAAATAACCAGAGTTACTTTGGAAAACAGTTTTTTGAAAAATCGTTTCATACCATTAAATTATAACATAAGATAGTGTTTTATTTTAAAGATTTAATTAAATCCTTAACTACACTCTCCTGTGTTTCTAACTCTTCGATTCTAGCATTCGTTTGTTCAACGAGTTCTTTCGGAGCATTAGCCACAAATTTTTCGTTCTTCATGCGCCCGAGAAGTGAATTCTTTTCGTTCGTTAGTTTTTCTAACTTCTTTTCTTGTCTCTTAATTTCTGCATCTAAATCAATCAATCCTGCAAGCGGTACGATTAATTTAGAAGCTGAAACGACTGCCGCTGCTGATTGCGCAGGTGCCGGAGCCTCCGGAAGAGCATAAGTTATATTATTAACTTTTGCAAGGCGGTGAATATAAGGTTCGATTTCACCGAAAATCTCTTTTTCTTTGCCTTCTGCTCTGATTTCAACATCAACGGTTACGGAAGTCGGAATATTAAAGCTCTGTCTTACATTTCTTAAAGATGTAATTGTGTCAAACACAAGCTTCATCTCTTCCGCCTCTTTCGGATAAGCAAAATCCTCTTCGTATACAGGGAATTTCGAAATTACAATAGCCGAAGCTTCTTTTTCTCCCGGAATTAAGCCCCAGACATATTCTGTAATATGCGGCATAATCGGGTGGAGCATTCTTAACGACATATCAAGAACGTATCTCAAAACCCTTTGGGTATTAGCCTTTAACTCATCATCCTTAAGCTGGATTTTTGCAATTTCAACATACCAGTCACAGTATTCGCTTCTAAAGAAATCATACAGCGTATGCGCAATTTCACCGATTCTGTATTCTTTCATATACTTGTTAACCGTTTTTGCTGTTTCATTAAGCTGATTTAAAATCCACTTATCAACAATAGTTAATTTATTTTTATCAATCGGCTTGTCGTCAACTCCTTCAAGGTTCATAAGTACAAACCTCGATGCATTCCATAATTTATTAGCGAAATTTCTTCCGTACTCAAATCTCTCGTCAGAAATCTTAATATCCTGACCGCCGTATGTACAAAGCGATGTCATAGTAAACCTTAGAGCATCACATCCGTATTTATCGATAATCTGAACCGGATCAATTGTATTCCCCTTAGATTTAGACATCTTCTGGCCTTTTTCGTCACGAATAAG
>CALUVK010000192.1 GCA_944324205.1 Candidatus Gastranaerophilales bacterium
TCATAAATCTTTTTAGAATGCTGAGGATTTGCTTTAACCAATTTTTTGATTTCATCTAAGAATTTTGTATTCTCCGCAGAATCAATTAATTGGTCGGCGTGAATCTTTTGAATTTCAGCATAGTCCAATGTTTTTGGAACTAAATCAATATGCTTAAAAACATCTTGTTCAATAGGGATATAAAGCCCCCTCTCAATACCTTCCCTGTATGTAGGAATAATTCTTCTTCTTTCAAACGGAGATTTTGTACGCAGATAATTTTGAAGAATTTGATTACTGTTATTATCCATATTCCAAATATGAGTAATATAACTGTTTGTATCAATATTGCTTTTAATATTTTTGATATTAGCAAGATTATTCCAAAACACTTCCATCTCTTCAAAGTGTTTCTGTGCAAGGTCTTTAAGCTTTAATCTCTGCTCAAAAGAGAGATTTTCAAAAAGATTCTGCAAATCCGGTCGATTAAGATTCTTTGTTGGTAAACCTTTATTTTCACGCAGGAAGGTTAAAACTTCACGCAAATTTTTAGGATTTACTTTCAACTCTTTTGAAATATCATCAATTTGAGAAATGAGATTATTAATTTTCTGCGTAGCATCAAACTTGGCGGAATCAATATTAGCTCGTCTGGTATTAATAAGAGTTCTAACAGCATCTTCAATTGTTGCTTCTGATACAGGTTTTCTGCGATTTGCTTTTAGAGCAATATTCTTTGTTCGTCCGAAATTAGTTGCAATCTTACCAGCAATTCCGCCGACTAAACCACCGCCTAGAGCACCTTCTCCCAAGCCTTTTATAGCTTCTTCACCGATTCCTTTAATGTCTTTATCCTGCATTAAACCTTCTCCGATTCCGAACATAGTTCCGCTTGCAAGACCGGAAGCTGTACCACTTCCAATATTTTTAGCTATAACTCTTTTAGAAATTTCAGAAAATGCAGGTTTTGCAAGTTTAACAGCAACTTGTCCGCCGATTCTGCCAGCTCCGCCAAAAGGAATAGCGGCACTGCCTATTTCTAAGGCAGCACCACCATACAATTTAGCCATTTTAGTTTTATGCTCTCTCTCTATTTTTTCTCGTTCATTATTACTAATTTCCTTAATTTGCTGAACTTTTTGTTCTGGTGTCAATGAGGTGTTATTCTGAATAGCATCATAGGGCTGGTTATATTCAACTTTTCCCTTTAAGACCGGAGCTTGTTCCACAGTAGGGGGAATTTCCTCTTCTTGAAAATCGAATCTGTTATTTGTAACTTCCGGCTGAAAGTCAAATTTATTATCCGGTATGAAATCAAAATTATTTTGCTGCATCTTTTAATAATTTATATCCTTCTTTTAACGCTTCTAATAAATTATTTTTAGGAATCGTTCCGACTTTACCGTCCGGTGAGGTTACACGAACCCTTTCACTTGAAGAAGTTTTTGAAGATTTTACAGGAGCTTTCTGTTGAGGTTTTGTTTTTGAAGGTGTATATTGAGGTTTGTTTTCATATTTAATATACGTTGTATTTTTATTTTCCGGTCTTGCCCCATAAGTTACGTGTGTATAATTATGAGTGTCCGGTCTTTCGCCATATTCAACCTTAATAACATTTTGACCTTTATTTTGGTTTCTCCAGTAGTTTTTACTTCTTGATTCCTTGTTTTCCTGCATATACTTACCAGCTTTTGAAACAGCTTCAAGACCGGAAATATTAATAATATCATCTGGGTTATAACTTGGATTACTTATGATATTGTTATATTCCTCTTCACTGATTAAACCATTATCAACTCTTAGCCTGTTGTATTCATCAGCAGTCATAAAGTTATTAAGCCTGTCATTTTTGCTTTGATTGTTATATCTATTGGCTTTTGCCATATTGCTATAACCTGTAATATTAAGCATCTCTTCCGGATTATATGCAGGATTATTAATCAGAGAGTTATACTCATCAAGACTTAATTCACCGCTATCAAGTCTAAATCTGTCGTATTCACCTCTCGACATGAAATCCTTTTGCAGTCGTAAAGTCGCTAAGATTTTAGCAAGGTCGCTTGAATCAAAAATACCGTTGTTATTTCCGACATCAAAACCTTGTTGTGCAAGAATATCTTTATACAGATTAGCTTTGTATTTGCTATTAGCATATTTATAAGCAGATGTTAGACCATACAAAGGGTCTCCGGAGAATAGACCGGAAAGTCCGCCAGCAATAATACCTTGTACGACAGGATTTTTAGCGGCTCTTGCAACCGTTCCTGCCCCTTCTCCTAATCTTTGCATTATACTTTTACTATCATCAGACCTTAAATTATCCCAATCAAAACCCTGGGTTTTATTTTCTGTATATCCGGCAAGGAAATCATCAAGTCCGTTAGCAATATTTCCAAAAGCTGATTTTCGAATTTCTTCGGGATTTTGTGACACCTGTAATTGGGGCATTGGAGCTGAAGAAATATTGTTATCAAGTCCGGAATTTTGTTCAACCGCAGGGATTTGAGTATTATTAGATAGATTCATTTCTAATGGGTTTAGATTTGGAGCACTAGCTTTTCTGGCTTCAATAGCATTTTCTGCTAATTGTTGAGCTTGTTCTCCGGCTTGCTTTGCTCGTTTTCTATTTGTACCATTTAAAGCCATAGCTCCGATTGTTACTAAAGCTCCGGCTGGTCCGCCTAAAGCGGCACCGCCAGCAGTAGAACCAGCAGTGCTGCCGGCTATTGCAGGAGCAGTTATTCCCTGTATCATATTTGCACCTTTTTGCAAAGCACCGCCAAGAGCTTGACTTTTAGCTCCAATATTTGCAAGTGATGAACTATTGCTTAAAATGTTGCCGGCAGTAGAAAGACCGCTTCCTATAGAATCAAGTTTATTACTAATACCATTAAGCCTGTCAACAGAATTAGAGATTCCATCTCCCTGCTGGGTTTCCATAGATTCTTTAAGTTTTCTCTCGATAGCTGCTCTTATTAATTCGTTTTCGTTATACATAGATTACATTCCATAAGAATAAGATTTTGTACTTCCTGTTCCGGTTGTTGTCGCATTACCGGAACTTGTAGAAAGAGATAATGCTTGATTACCATTAACAGCGTTTTGACCTTGCAAATAAGCATTTGTTAAAAGTGTAATCATATCTCCGGTATTTCTTTGGCTGTTAGCTAATAATTCCGCAGTATAATTTGCGATATTATCGGAAACATTTTTTGCTAAATCAGAATACAAATTTGTAGCACTGCTTGACCGAAGCATATTGCGTGATGCAAGAGGGCTTATTATACTATTTTCTAAAGCTTTTCGGCTTTCATCATTTAATGTTCGTGTATAATTCTGCAATAATGCTTGATTGGTTTCACTGTTAATATTTGGATTCCGGTATTCTTCCAACAATTCGTCCATGTTTTTGTTCATGTAATCGTAAATACTTTTATATGCCGTACCTTCATTTAAGGTAGTTGTTGTTCCATTATTATCAGTTACAGATGTAACATACGGATTAGTTGTCGTTGTCTTTTTATAAGTAGTTGTTGAACTTGAATTAGATTTTGAACTTGAACC
>CALUVK010000193.1 GCA_944324205.1 Candidatus Gastranaerophilales bacterium
TTATGGGAGACAGCAAGGACTTTTTAAGAATAGTTAACCCCAAAATCGGCGAAGAATTCAAATAGGGGGGGGTAAATATATGAAGTGTATTTATCGGGAGACATCGGGTCAATATGACAAGTTGGATTTAAGATTACAGGTCTCCCTCAATGGTCAAACTACAGGAATGCAGGGGGGGGGTAAATGTATGAAGTGTGTTTGTCGGGAGACATCGGGTCAATATGACAAGTTGGATTTAAGATTACAGGTCTCCCTCGATAGTCAAACTACTGGAAAGCAGGCAGGGGGAAATGTATGAAGTGTGTTTGTCGGGAGACATTAGGTCAAGATGACAGGTTGGATTTAAGATTACAGGTCTCCCTCGATAGTCGAACTACTAGAAAATAGGCAGGGGATGAATAAAGATATGGATAAGTTGAATTTTTTAACAGCAGGGGTACCGCTAAGAGCGGGTAATAAAGGATATGGAGCCGGGTTTGAAATACTTAATGATATGGGCTTAGACGGGCTTGAGCTGGAATTTGTAAGAGGAGTCAGAATAAGCGATAAAAGCCGTGAAGCTGTCAGTAAGTCCGGAAAAGTTATTACAGCGCATGCCCCTTTTTATGTTAACTTAAATGCTCGTGAGCCGGAGAAAGTTGAAGCAAGCGCGCAGAGAATTATTGAGACTGCCGTAACTGCAAACGAGCTTGGCGGATACAGTATAACATTCCATGCAGCTTATTATCTCGATATGGATAAGGAGCTTGTTTTCAAACAGGTTGAGGCTCAAACAAAGTTAATAACAGAAGCGCTTGCAAAAGATGATAATAAGATTTGGATAAGACCGGAGACAACCGGAAAAGGTACGCAATGGGGGGATTTGGAAGAGATTATAAGATTATCTAAAGAGTTCGAAACAGTTCTTCCCTGCGTTGATTTTTCCCATCTTCACGCAAGATATAACGGAATTTCTAATACTTATGATGAGTTTTGCGCAATCTTCGAAAAGATTGGAAACGAACTCGGGCAGAGAGCGTTAGAGAATTTTCACGCTCATATTGCCGGGATTGAGTACGGGTCAAAAGGCGAAAAGAAGCATTTGAACCTTGAAGAGTCTGACTTTAATTACAAGGATTTATTGAAAGCGTTTAAAGCGTTCAGCGTAAAAGGTGCTGTTGTCTGCGAAAGTCCGAATATTGAAGATGACGCCAAACTACTTAAGGAGTACTATTTGAGCCTGTAAAAAGCAGGTTATAGGTTGTGTCTTTTACCATATTTATTAATAGCTTCTAACATTTTTTTATAATTTTTATGATAATTAAGTAAATGAATATTTGCAGTTGTTACACTTTTGGGAATGTTATTGCTAATGATATAAATTAAATCTTTTATTGAGTTATTAGTAAGCCACTGACTTACTAGTTCATGATTAAGTTTACTATATAACATTATAAGAAAATCTTTTGAAAGTTCTTTTAAAAATATTCTTGCTTCATTTTTTATAGGTGCTTTTGCAATTTGCTCTGTTTTTAGTTGATTATCAATTAATATATCAAAATCAACACAAATAATACTTTTGTAATTAGTAAGGTTCATCTTTGTCTCCCAGCAAATGGACTGTCATTCCTGTTAATATGCATTATTATATTTCAAAATTGGAATATGAGTCAATTAGCCAGGCAGCGTATTGCATACAATTTAAACAAATACAGAGAGAAATACGGATACACACGAGAACAACTCTCTTTATTGTTAGGCTTTGACAATTCCTATGTAAGTAAACTTGAGAAATGTAAGATAAATATACCAATAGATAATTTGGAGAGAATTGCTATTATATTTGGTATAGATATTATAGATTTATTGAAATAACTAACCGGTGTGTTATGGATTGTCAGTCCTGTCGTAAATTTTGATAATGGGGCATTATTGGAGTATGGCACTAACTCCAAGAGAAAGAATTGCAAAAAATACTGCATATTATAGGAAGCAGAAAAATTTCCATATGGAAGAGTTGTCTTTGCTTATTGGTGCTGATAATTCATATATAAGTAAGCTGGAAAAAGGAAGAATTAATATTACAATTGATAAATTAGAAAAGCTTGCAAAAGTATTTGGCATTGATATCTGTGAATTATTGAAATTGTAATTGTTTATCTGCAAGCATGCGTGCAAATTTTAATAGATTTGCTGTAAGCAAGTATTTGCGTTATACTTGGCTTATGAATATTGATGAAAAATACATGCGTATGTGTTTTGCACTTGCAAAGCGCGGAAAAGGCCGAGTAGAGCCAAATCCGCTTGTCGGGTGTGTAATTTTAGATAAAGACGGGAATGTAATATCTAAAGGATATCATAAGAAATACGGCAAAAATCACGCAGAAAGAGAAGCTCTATTAAAATTAAAATGTAATGAAGCTGAAGGAGGAACTCTATATGTAAATTTAGAACCTTGCTCGCATTATGGAAAAACCCCTCCTTGTGTGGATTTAATTATTGAGAGAAAACTGACACGTGTTGTTATTGGCATGAAAGATGTTAATCCTGTAGTTGATGGCATTACAAAATTAAAAAATGCAGGTATTAAAGTAGATTTTGTTTTAGAAAAAGAAGCCCGATTTTTAAATAGGATCTTTATTAAAAATATGACACAAAAACTTCCTTATGTAGTATTAAAAACTGCTTGTACAATGGATGGAAAAATTGCAACAAAAACGGGCGATTCTAAATGGATAACTTCTAATAAATCAAGGGAAGAAGTTTATAATATAAGAAAAATGTTTGATTGTATTATGACCTCTTCAAACACAGTAATATCCGATAATCCGAAAATGGAACATAAATTTAAGTGCATTTTAGATAAAGATAGCAGAACAGAAAAAAATGCTCAGATTTATAAACAGGGTAATATTTATATTGCCTCAAAGGAAAATACTCCTCTTAAGGATAACCAGCTGGATTTAAAAGCTGTTCTATCATATTTATACAATAGAGGCATTTACACAGTTTTTGTTGAATGCGGTGGAACTTTAGCAGGTGCAATGCTGAAAGAGGGATTAATTGATGAAATCTACCAATTCATTGCCCCCAAGATTCTTAATGATAATAACGGAATGAGCTGTTTTAACGGTGCCCAAATAGATAAAATAAAAGACTGCAAACCACTTGAGATTTATGAAATCAAAAAAATAGATACTGATATTTTAATTAAAACTTGTATTTGTAATGTATTTAAATAACAAAAGACTTTCTTGTATAAGAAAGTCTTTTGTTATTATATTATTTTAGTTATACTGCGTAGACTGAAACTTGTTTTCTGTCACGTCTATGCGGTTCAAATTTAACCTGACCGTCAATTAGTGCAAACAAAGTATCATCAGAGCCAATACCTACATTATTTCCCGGATGAATTTTTGTACCTCTTTGGCGAACAAGGATATTTCCGGCTTTAACAATTTCACCGCCGAACTTTTTAACGCCTAATCGCTTCGCTTCCGAATCGCGGCCGTTACGGGTTGATCCCATACCTTTCTTATGTGCCATTTT
>CALUVK010000194.1 GCA_944324205.1 Candidatus Gastranaerophilales bacterium
TTTAAGCTTTCCGTTTTCGACTTTCCATTTATCAGTAAGCCTGAATACTCTGAATGTACCGTGTTCGCCTTTGCCTGAATTACTGCGACCGTGATACACACCCCAATCAAGGTTATCTGTCTCGTCAGCATAAGCTTGACCATTACCATTTGTAATAGAAATATGTCCGGGTTCTTGTTTAAATCTGTTATCTGGAATCCAAACGACAATATAACCAGCGGGAAGATTCGGTAAATCAGT
Source organism: Candidatus Gastranaerophilales bacterium (assembly GCA_944324205.1). Lineage (GTDB taxonomy): Bacteria > Cyanobacteriota > Vampirovibrionia > Gastranaerophilales > Gastranaerophilaceae > CAG-196. The sequence continues at coordinate 241 of CALUVK010000194.1, forward strand.
GCTGTTTATTTGACGTGCATTTCCATTTCCAATATTTATATATTTTACTTCTTCAAACATATCAGGATGCCTTTCAAACCAATTGACTGTTGCACGCGGTGTTCCTTCGCTTAAATCATTTGTATCTGCAGCACTAATTCCAGCTTCAAGCATTGCGCGTCTAAAACCTGTCATACAATATCCACTTGTATTCATTTCATGAGCAACATTTCTTGCGTATTCTGCTAAAATACGTGATACAGCAGATGTATTATGACTATTTATACCATCGTCTTGAACCATACCAGCAAAACCGCGCCTTGTAGCTGTTAAGGATTTAGATAAATCTAAATCGTTATTCATGGGCGTCATTAATATATTTTGTAAAGAAATAGCAGAAGTCTTGATTTTAGGAGACAGTGAGTTTAAATAACCTTTCTTAAACGTAAGCTCTGCCTTTCTTATAAGCAACATATGTCTGTTACGCAGCTCATAACTCTCCTTATTATTTATACCATCTGAAAAATTAATATTACGATTTTCCGCTTCAATTTGCATTTTTAAATTCGCTACCTGGCTAAGCATTTGATCAACATCTCGTTGAGTCAATGCATCCGCCTCTTGTGCACTCAATCCAAATTCAAAACCTATTTCACCATTTTTAACACCCCAAATCAATAACTTTTTAGAATTACTATCTATTTTTGGATTTTTTGCCAGACTCGTTTTAAGAATTTCTATTTCATCAGCTGTATTAGATTGATTATCTGTATACATTTTTGGCATAAAAATTATTGAACCAATAGGGCCATTATTATCCATAGGTTTAAAGTTTTTTACGGCTCTATTTGCTCTTGATTTTTGAATCGCAGAGGCTCTTTCGGCTTTATTTTCGACAATAGTATATTTTGTAAGATATTTATGAATATTTCGCGTATAATCATTTGCTTCAGGCTCGGCCGAACCATTAATCAATTGTCTGGGACCTTGATTCCAGTAATAGCAGAGCGCATCTTCAGCTGTCACTTTATTTATCCAGGGTTTTGTGTTTCCTGTTTTTTTAGCATGGCCATTTACCATTTCCCAGTTATTATATTCTACAATAACACCATTTGCGGCATTTATACCTTTTTGTATATTTTCATTTTTCTTTATTCGTTGATTAAAAACTGCTAGTAATGCAACTGTTGCAACTGCGGATTTTTTAGGGTCAAATAAATCTGACTCTGAATGAATACCTAAATTTTCAAAAATTCTTTTTACATCCTCATCTTTAATTTGATCGTTGTATTTTATTTGAGTCAAACCACAAGACAAAGCAGAACCTTTTGCGGTTCCGAGAGCTCTTCCTGGAATAGTATCTGCAAGCACCTCAGACCCACTATATTTAACACTTCTTTCTCCTTGCGGAGCACCAAAATTAGTTTCTTGCTCTGCAATTGCTATAGCAAGCCGTGCTAATTTATTGTAAGTGTCATTGTCAATATTTAATTCTTGCATTATTTTCGCTTTATTTTCTTCTAAAGATTTTGCAAAAAGTCTTGCTTCACGACTGGCATTCGCCGGTAAAGAAATTGATATATCCACAGGCTCTGTAATCTTTTCCTGTTCTGCGTTTTGTGCATTTCCTTCATTTAATAAAATTCGGACTTTTTTAATATAATATTTTTTACCCCCTATTTCAATATAGTGACCATTTCTATCCTTTTCCACTGTCAAATCTACACCGTCTGCAGTTGCATGAAAATTTCCATCAGTATCTTGAGATATTGACACAGAAGTAAGAACTTTTCCTGAATTAGACGCAACACACTTTTCTTGCACAACCTTCCCGTCGCGATAATAATATTTTTTATCAATTTTACGATCCAGATAGTCAAATGTTTCTTCAAGCCGGCTTATATTTCCTTCTTTAAATAATGGATGAGAAGTAGTTGTCTTTATCGTATATTTGCCAATACTCTTAGCGCTGCTCTTTACCGGAGTCTCTTTATATACATTGGGCGCATTTGCAGTTTCTGCTTTTATAATCCTTTGTGCCATTTTTTCAACCCAATTTTCTAAAGCATTAATATCACTAATCTTCATATAATCGCCGTGGTAAATTCCGGTAAGACCGATTGATTTAGCTCTGCTAACCAGATTTTTGCATATATATTGTTTTACATGATTAAAATCAAGTCCTATTTCATCATCGATAGCTCTTGTAATGCTCTTCTTAGCTAGTTTTTTATATTCGGCTACAACAAAAGCCGCATTTTCCGGTCGAATATTCCTTAAAACTGCTATTGTCTGTTCATTATTTCTATTATGAAAAACTTTATTTGCCGAAAAATCATCTTCTATTTTGTTATATAACTCTTTAGCAAGTTTTGCACCGCTTTTTTGAAGTTCATTTACAGGTTTAGTTTTTACGTAACGTCTTGTTGTATCTATAAATATATCTTTTATAGCTGAATTATTAGCTTTTTCAGCTGCTATAATTTTAGCTTGCGCATTATATATCCATTTAATTAATTTTGCAGGATTTGTTTCATCCATATAGTCACCAAAATATACACCATTGATGTCTAATTCTTGAGCTCTCTTTGCAAGATGCCAGCAAATTTTATTTTTTACATCAATCATGTATTTATCGCCGTTATTAATTAAATCTTGAGCTAAATTCCGCCCGGTTTTTCTGTTATATAATAACAGTACAAATGCAGCATTTTTGCTATTAATACTGTCTAAAATTCTATTGGCTGGTGATGGAGACTTCTGCAAGCTATCACTTATTTTATTTGCATCAATAAATACATCAACAGCCTCATTTATATTCCTGGGGGCATCATTTTTACGGCCTGTCCTTTGTGCCTTTTGCGCATATACTTTTTGGGAAACTGGTTTAACTTGTTTATAATTATTATTAATATTTTTGCTTGTATCCAAGTACTTCTCTTCTTTTTTTAGTTTTTCAATTATATCTCTGAAATCTCCTTGGAGAGATATCATATCACCGACCTTGAAACCATATTTAAAATACATTCCATTCTTAATTGCATCAGATTTTATTCTTAACGCAAAACGTTTAGCTTCTTCTCCTGTAAATCCAAGTTTTTGTGCAATACCTTCTGGCGTGTCTCCTGCTTGAATAATATATAATGTCTTAGCCTTATCATTTGGTGTCTTTAAAAGAGTTTGCTCTATACTATTATAAGTTTCCTGAGTAAAATTTTTA
>CALUVK010000195.1 GCA_944324205.1 Candidatus Gastranaerophilales bacterium
TTAGCATTCAAATAGCTTGCTCTAATAGGATGTTGTGCAAAAGTTCCTTCTATTTCTTGGCGGCGAAGTACATTATCAGCTTTTCTTTTTAATTCAGAATCAACGGTTTCTTCTATTGCATCGAAAGCTTCATTATTCTCATAGAACCATTTGTTATATTCTTGTTCTTTGATTTTGTGCTGCTTTTCAACCCATTCCTGATTACGTCTATCACTAGCTTTTTTTGCTTTGCGGGCTGCAGCTTCTTCAGCTTCAATTATAGCAAGCCCCTCTTTTGTCTCTTTTTCAGCCATAGCTTTATTCATAAAGTCACTATATTCTTGTTCTTTGATTTTGTGCTGTTCTTTTAGCCATTCTTGGTTACGTCTATCACTAGCTTTTTTTGCTTTGCGGGCTGCAGCTTCTTCAGCTTCAATAATAGCAAGCCCTTCTTTGGCCTCTTTTTCAAACATAGCTTTATTCATAAAATCACTATATTCTTGTTCTTTGATTTTGTGTTGTCTATCTAACCATTCCTGATTACGTCTATCGCTTGCTTTTTTGGCTTTGCGGGCGGCAGCTTCTTCAGCTTCAATTATAGCAAGCCCTTCCTTTGCCTCTTTCTCGGCTAAAGCTTTATTCATAAAGTCACTATATTCTTGCTCTTTAATTTTATGCTGCTTTTCAACCCATTCCTGGTTACGTCTGTCGCTTGCTTTTTTTGCTTTGCGAGCGGCAGCTTCTTCCGCTTCAATTATGGCCTCGCTCTCTTTTGCTAATTTTTCATCATGTAAAGGCTTGCTTTGAGTACCTGGTTGATAGTTGTAATTACCATTATTTCTTCGCCTTTTTGTTTTTTGCACCGGAGGGGTTTGGATATTTTCTGTCATAGCCTTTGTAGCTGGTTTTGCCTCTGCTGCAGGCTCCGGCTTTGTTGTTTTTAAAGCATCATCAACAGCATTTTTTATTTTATTTTCTGTATCATTAACAACTTTTTTTAATTCTGCTTGAGCTTCATCAAGTTTTTTTATTGTTCTATTTAACTCTTTTTGCATACCGTGATTTTTATAAAGCGCAATCCCCGCAATAGCAGCACTTGCAAGGGCTGATAATCCAAGTAATAATGATTTAGCTCCATTTTCTGGCACCTCTGTAGGCTTATTATTGTTGTTCTGTTGAACAGGCATTGGGGTTTTTGGTACAGCTTCGACCGCTTTAAAACTTAAATTCACGTTATGCATATAAATCTCCTTTCCTAATGTAACACAATACTAATTGTGTTACATTAAAAGTAACATATCGAGCTCATTTGTATATAATACTTATATATTGCATAACCTATTGTAACACTTTGTAACAAAATATCCCTAAAATAACAACTTTTTCTGTTCAGTTTACTTTATAATAATGTAACACAATTAGTATTGTGTTACATTAGAGTATAAAAAACAGCAAAACCCCTATACTTCACTAAAATAAAGCTCGTGAACAACTTCAATAATTCTATTTAAGAAATTTTTGTATTTAATTCTGTCTGCAGAGCCTGATAAAACTATATCGGCCTGTTTTTTACAAGGACGGATATGAACTGCGGCTTTTTCGTTTGCATTTTTATAAATAATGTCGGCAGAATCACCGAGGTCGCGTTCTTTTGCTCTTATGTATAATCTTTCTTTTTTGATTTTTTCATCAATATCAACGTAAATCTTAAAATCAAATGCATCTTTTACCTTATCCGTGAGCGTAAATAAACCTTCTGAAATAATAATCTTAGAAGGTTTGGCTAAAGTATAATTATCAAAACGTTTTGCAGTTCCGCTCATGTCATATTTAGGAAGATAAGTTTCTTTACCTGATAACAATTCCTTAATATGTTTATGCATTAATTCAAGCTCAAGAGCTTGCGGAACATCTAAATCATAATTCTTAGCAAACTCTGAAAAACTTCCGGCTGCTTTAACCATTTCAGAACGGTCATAGTAATAATCATCAGTGTTTACTCGGGTAATAACATCTTCGATATTGAATTCAGATGCAAAAGATTGAATTGTATCTATTAAGTCCATTGTAATTGTTGACTTTCCGCTTGCCGTTTCTCCTGCAATGCCGATTGATGCCGGCATTTTAATTCTGCCGGAGAGATAGGCTGCAAGTTTTTTGATTACAAAGGGAGAGTAGCTCACAAGAATTGAGCCTTCTGCCATCATTTCCTGCTCAAAAACTCTCTATAAATAACGCTCTATCTCATCACATAACGTTGTTGGTTTTGATATATTTTGTGAAGTTGATATACTTTGCATCATAAAATCTTTTCCTTTGTTCTATTATACACAAATTAAAACAAAAGAAAAGTTTTTATTGCGGGGGTAAATGGAAATTTTTACAATTAGTAACACTATAATATTTTTCTTAAGTTTTCGACCATCTTGTCTGCGGTCGGCAGGCGTTTTGAAACTTCTCCGACTGAAAGTGTTTTTACATCATTTTCAAAGCCTGCCGGCAAAATTTTACAGTTCTTGAGTGCAAATGGTATAAGCTTCTTTTCTCCCGGATTAAGAAGCCGGTTTTTTGCAAAAATTACATCAAAATAACTCGCCAGAAATGCCGCGCATCTATGATTAATGCTTACAAAATCATTTCTTTCAACGGCTGATGCAATTTGGTCTCTAAAGGAAAACATCGCATCTTTCAGGTAAGCAAAATTCTTTTTTATAATATTTAAAGCAAGTTTCTCCGGATAAGGCGTATCAACACGTTTTTTTACCCCCTCAAGCCAGCCGTTTTTGTCATATAAAACTTCGGTTTTTCTAATGTTATCAATAAAACAGGTCGTATAACCTAAAGATGCGTTACAATCTTCCCAGACCCATTTTATATTTCCTTCAATAAAATCAGGGTGTCTGTACATAATATCAATAGGCTTGCCGGTTTCTTTTAATGTAAATGTGTCGCCGGTTTCAAAATAATGGTTATCAATTTCCATTCTATCTGCGAATTTTTCTGCAATTTTTTGTCTATCTTCTGCCGGCGGTTCTTTTTTGCAGTAAATATAAATATCATAATCGGATTTATTATCAGATGTTTTTGCGGTTGATGAACCGGCAAGCCCTATTGAGTCAACATCCTTAAGTTTTTTATACTGCTCAACCATCTCCATTAAGATTTCAGAATTTCTGTTTATTTGCATACACACCGCCTTTAATTATGATATAATATTATTTAACAGATATGGGAGTATTATATGCCAAAAACATTAATTTTGATAGACGGACATGCGCTTGCTTACAGGCAATATTTTGCACTTGAAAGAACTGGAATGAAAAATTCTGACAACCAGCCTACCTGGGCTGTATATGGTTTTTTTAAAGCTGTTTTTGACTTGCTCTCCAAAATTCATCCTGACTATATCGCAGTAGCTTTCGATGTCGGAAGAAGGACTTTTAGGACT
>CALUVK010000196.1 GCA_944324205.1 Candidatus Gastranaerophilales bacterium
GTATGGTTTCAATATCTGCAGGAACTTCTTTTACATCAGTTTCATTTTCATTCACAGTATCTTTTTTATCTGCTTTTTCGTCATCCTCTTCTTCAAGATGGAGAAGTTTTTTTGTAATGGCGTCTGCATCTAATGTTTCGGCGGTTTCTTCAGTTGTTTCCGTTTCTTGTATCGGAGCTAAATTATCGATGCTTTCTTCATCAGTTTCAATTGACTCTTCGCCGTTTTGAGCATTTATATATGCAATAAGTTCTTTAATATCATATAAAATGCCTCCTGCAAGAGTTTCATCAGGCTTTGTTATCTCTTTTGAGCTTTCCTCTTTGTTTTCAATAACGGGTTTGTTATCTTCCGCGTTGGTTTTTTTATTCAAAGGTTTGAGAGCTGAATTTTCCGAAACGGTTTGAGTTTCTGGGGTATTATTTTGTTCTTTTTCTGATTTAATATTATTCTGTTTTTCAAAAAGCTTCTGAAAATTGACTTTTGTATCATTTTCAGCAAAATTAGAACCGACAGCCGGAGTTTTTTCCCGAAGATTATTAATATTATTGAATAAGTTTTGTATCATACTGCTTTAAACCTTGCTGATGTTATGTCGTCGATTTCTTTCATTTCCAGATGAAGAAATTCCTTATAGAATTCTTTCTCCTGTTTTTCTTTGAGTTTTTTTAGGATTTCAACCTTCTGGTGTGCTTCTTTAACTTCTTGCTTTTTTCTTTCGAGAATTGCTTTTGTGTTATTAATAATTCTTTCCTGATTTTTAGCGTCGTTTGCAAGCTTTATACCAAAAACCCTTCTTGCTTCCATTTCTCCGATATTGAGTTCAGATGCGGAAGATAAGGCCTCTAAGTCTCTGGTATTTGTATCCTGGGCGGTTAAGATACTTTGAAGCTTTTCTTGCTGCTGATTGAGAGCTGTAACTATTTTGGCCATTTCCATCTGCCTTGCTTCAAGCTCCCGCTCGCGCATATCAAGCACAACCTGCAGCCTGAATTTATATTTCTTCAATTTACCTACCTCGTCCAAAATGATACTATTAGTACCTCTAATACTTTACAGCATGTGGGCATGCTTACCATCATTTATTTGGTTGAAATTCTTTGTAAATAAATTTTGCAAATATATGTAAACCATGGTATAAATTTTACTAGGTAATTTAATTAGGAGAGTTTTATGATTATTCAACAGTTGTTTAAAGTTATTCAATCTTTTATGCACGCTTTTGTTAACAAAATTCAAGACCCGATTTTGATGGCAGAACAAGGGATTAGAGACTTGAAAAAAGATTACGATACAAGTATGAAAAACCTGGCTGAAATTAAATCAATGGCAATTGATACAAGGAATAAGATTGCAGAGCAGACAGAGATTGCTAAAGACTATGAAAAGAAAGCTATAATGCTTTTACAGAAAGCTCAAAACGGAGAATTGAGCCGCGGCGAGGCAGATAGATTAGCTTCCGAAGCTTTAAAGAAGAAACAGGCTGCTGTTGAAAATATTAAGAAATATACTTTAGATGCCAAGAATTTTGAAGCAATGGCTGATAAAATGGAAAGCAAGATTGCAAACTTAAAAGAACAAATCGGGAATTGGGAAAATGAAGTTAAGACTCTTAAAGCCCGTCATAAAGTTGCAATAACTTCTAAAAAGATGACAAAACAGATGATTTCAATGAGCGGGAATAATGCACAGGCACTGTTAGAAAATATGAAAGAAAAAGTTAATAATGAAGAATCATTAGCTCAAGCGTATGACGAGATGACTTCTATTGAAACTGATATTGATAAAGAAATTAATGATGCAATAGGTACAAGTTATTCAGACGAAGTTCAAAAATCGCTTCTTGAACTTAAAAAACAGATTGCGCCGACATATTTGATTGAACAAAAACAAAATAATGAAGAACAAAACTAAAATAAAGGAAAATCTTAAATGAATATAGTTATTACCGTAATTATTATATTATTTGTACTTGCGATAGTATTAGCTCCTATCTTTTCCGGTGCTCTTATTGCGGCATTACTCCTTTTAACGGCTATTGTTGTCGGAATTATTATCTGGAAAAGAAATTATGAAATGAAAAAGACTGTATTAAAAGATTATGATAGCGAAAAACTTATAATACAGAATGTTCAAAGGGGTGGGGTTATACGTTTATTAAATGTAGACGGTCAAAACGGCGATTTGGACTTGAAAGTTGTCGGGCGCAACCTCTATATGGAAGGTGATTATAGCTGGTTTGAACTTGAGTGCGTTAACGCAGAAGGCGAAAAATTTTGGGTTGATGTTGAAGATGATGATGAGCTTGTGGTTTCTATTGTGTTAAAGAAACTTCAAAAAGCAGATATCAAATTTTCGCCGAACTCACTGGATATGATTGATGAAAACGAGTCAGGTTCAGCTTCATACGAGGGACAGAAGTTTTTATATATTGACTCCGGTGAAGCCGTTTTTTATAAAAGAAGTGATGATAAGGTTAAAGAAAAGCTTTATTATTGGGATTTTAAATCCGGAAAATATTTGATTTCTGCTGAAAGATGGGATAATGCAGAAGGGAAGAGCGGTATGGAATACTTTTATTCCCAAATTCTTAAACCCGCTTCAATAATTGTGTATTCAATAAGAGGAGAAAGTGCAGAATGAATGACATTGTAACAAGTCTTATTTATCTCTTTGTATCTTGTATTGTTTTAATCATTGCAAAGGGAGTATATGTAAGATTGCTTAAATATGATATGTATAAAGAAATCCGTCTTGAAAATTATACGGCTGTTGTCCCGTACTGCGGGTTTTTGCTCGGTAATGCGGCAATCTTAGCCGGTGCTTTTATCGGGCCGGACTCTCAAGGTACGTTCTTAAAAGAACTTGTATATTACCTTTTATATGCAGTCTTGGGAATCGGTTTGACTTTGTTTTCCGGATTTGTTGCAGAAAAACTCATTTTGCATAAATTCAATAACACGGATGAAATTGTTCGTGACAGAAACCTTGGAACTGCGGCTGTTTATTTTGGGATTTATTTAGCTTCCGGGCTGATAATTTCTGCCTGCGTAACGGGTGAAACTCTTGCAGGCCAGCCAAAGTGGTACGGGCTTGTCTCAACCCTGGTTTATTACGCTCTTGGAATGATATTCCTTGTATTGTTTTCAAAATTGCATGATAAATTGTCTCCGTATTCTCTGCTTGGTGAAATAGAGGAAGATAATGCTGCAGTCGGTATCTCTTTTGCCGGAAATATTATTGCAATCGGTTTAATCCTTATGAGAGCAACGGTTGGTGATTTAGCAGACTGGCAGACGGGACTTATCAGCTACTTTATTGACATAACCGCAATTATCTTATTGCTTCCTGCTGTTAGAATTCTTCTGGATAGAATTCT
>CALUVK010000197.1 GCA_944324205.1 Candidatus Gastranaerophilales bacterium
GGTACTGTAATAAGGTTCTTTCTTCCGTCAGCGATTGCTTTTTGAATAGCAATAATAACTTCGGAAGCCTTAGCACAGCCGACGCCGACCTGTCCTTTCTGGTTGCCTACGATTACGATTGCACGGAAGCTCAATTTTTTACCGCCCTTAACAACTTTTGTTACACGGCGGATTTGAACAACCTGTTCTTTCCATTCTGATTCAGGCTTAACTTCCTGTGTTTCTACTTTTTTCTTTCTGCTGCGTTGTTTTTTTGCAGGTAATTGTTCAACAACTTCTGCTGCCTCTTCTGCTGGTTCAGCAGCAGCTTCAACTGTTTCTGCAGTTTCAACAACTTCTGCTTCTGTAATTTCAGCATTTACTTCTGCATTTACGCCTTCTAATTTTTCTTCTGTCATGTTTTACCTTTCTAATTTATTGAGTAATACTATCTTTTTCTATATTAAACATCTGAATAAAAAAACAACAAAACACCATATTTCAGGCATTAACAGTATATTCAAATGTGGGTTACTTTCTGACAAAAAAATTTTAGCCCAAACATTCTCAAAATACAAGGGGGTAAATATTTTTAACAAGTTTTATGTAACAAAACTTAACCTAAAAACATATGAACATAATAAGCGTACACAATTCCAAAAATTGCCCCGACAAATACTTGCAGAGGGGTGTGTCCCAGAAGTTCTTTTAACCGTCCGCCGGCTTCCTGCAAATCCTGTTTGTACAAATCCATAATAATTTTATTTAAACAGGCCGCCTGTTTTCCGGCAGCACGCCTAACTCCTGCCGCATCATACATTACAATAAATGCATACCCCAGAGCTATTGCAAACTCAATAGAGTCAAACCCGCGTATTAACCCGACAGCGGTAGATAACCCCATTACCCCCGCGGAATGCGAACTCGGCATGCCGCCGGTTGTTATTAAGTGTCTCAAATCCAGAGTACGCTTCATTATTATATGCAAAATAAATTTTATTGCCTGTGCAACGACTATTCCTGAAAAAGCGACAAATATTACCTCGTATCCGGTGCCGTACATTTGTGAAAAATCCATTATTTGCTCCCGATTCTTTGTGATAATTTATCTAATATTTCCTTAAAAATATCCGATTTGTACTTGTCTATTATACCATAACATTCTTTTATATGACATCTGAATTTATTTTCAGCCTCTTCAAGCCCGTAAAGCGAGACATAAGTAAGCTTTCCGGAGTTTTTATCCTTACCTGCGGTTTTACCTAATTCTTCAAAAGAAGAAATTTCGTCCATAATATCATCATAGATTTGAAAAGCGAGTCCGAATTTTTTTGCAAAATCATCAAATTCTTCAATAACATCCTCGTCTGCATTCGCGGCAATTGCCCCAATTCTGACTGCCAGCCTGAATAATACAGCCGTTTTATTAAGGTGAATGAAATCAAGGGTTTCTTCCGGTGTTTTTACTAATTTACCCCCTTCGGATTCAATATCTACAACCTGCCCTGCTATAAGTCCGTACGCTCCGGCAAATTTTGTATACTCATGCAAAATTCTTAAAACCTGTTCCGCTGTCAGGCCGTTAGATTTTTCTATAATCAACTGCGGAGCAAATGTTAATAAAGCGTCTCCCGCAAGAACGGCATTAGCTTCTCCAAATACTTTATGATTGGAAGGTTTCCCGCGCCTGAAATCATCATTATCCATACAGGGTAAATCGTCATGAATCAGACTCTGTACATGGAGCATTTCAAGAGCGCACGCAGCCGGCATTACATTATTTATATCCGCACCCAAAACTCTTGCAGTTTCAAGACACATAACAGGTCTTAAACGTTTCCCCGGAAGCATAAGTGTATATTTCATAGCTTTAAAAATATCTTCCGGATAAACTATTTGAAGGTACTCATCTAAATGTTTGTCTATTAAGTTAATCAGTTCTTTCATTTTCTATGTCCTTATATATATTTTGTTTTAAAGTGTTTCTTGCGCTCTGTCGTTTTCTTGTACTGATTTTTACTGCCGTTTTATTATGTTTTTGTTTATGTGCTGTTTCGGTTTTCACCCCTTGATATTTAACCCGCTCTTTATATTCAAGAGCCTCTGAGACAAATTCTTTATAACTCTGATATCTTGTCTCATCTATTTTATCAAGATTTTCTTTAACAGCACATCCACTCTCCGTAAGATGCAGGCAATCAGGAAATTTACACTCTTTTTTGTATTTAGCGATTTCTTCAAATAACAAATCCAATTCATTCGGCATTAAAAAATCAAATTTCAGATTACTAAACCCCGGAGTATCTACAATTCTTGAATTCTCATTAAGCGGAATAATTTCGGAGTGTCTTGTTGTATGCACCCCTCTTTGTGTTTTCTCACTGACGTTTTTTGTCCGCAGATTAAGCCCCGGACATACAGCATTAATTAAACTGGATTTCCCTACGCCGGATGAGCCGCAGAGAACAGAAGTTTTTCCGCTTAAAACTTCTTTAAACTCCTCTATCCCATATCCTTCTAGAGCAGATGTGAATAGAATATCATAGCCTAAAGGTTCATATATTGAGAAAACTTTTTCAATTATCCTGTCATCTTCTGAAAGGTCGTTTTTATTGAAACATAAGACTGTTTCAAGATTATAATATTTTGCAAAAGAAATATAACGGTTTAGCTGCGTAAAGTTGAGTTCCGGCTCTTTTACCGCTGATATAATAATTATTCTGTCAATATTAGCAACGGTTGGACGCGGAATATAATTCTTTCTTGGCATGATTTTTTCAATCGCACCGTCTTGAAACTCCACAAAATCCCCGACATAAATCTTTTGTTTCTGTTTTTTTAAAACTTCTCTTATTTTACATTCGAAAATACTGTTATCAGAATTAACATAATAAAAATCTGAATGGATTTTAAAAATCTGCCCCTTTACCATATAAAAAATTGTACCACAATGGAATAAAAGTAGTAACAATGAAAATTTTATAAGTTTGGTGTATTAAATATTAATTTTTGTAACATTTTTAGTTAAAATCCTAAAGAATTCTGTATTAAATGCCGTAAACATAATTGTAAGTTTAAATCGGCTTATAGTATTTTAAGAATCAAAAATAGGAGTTTTTATGCCCAATAATATAGGAGATATCATATACAATAGCTTTTTAAATCAGGAATGTTCTGTCCGTGAAAAAACAGAAAATAGCATAAACTCTTTATTTCAACGTAAAGTTATCTCTGAAACACAACGTGATAAACTCTTACAAATGTATTTAAATGGTGAAGTTTCTTTTGGGGAGGATGGACTGTCCGAAGAAGAAGCTAAAAATTTTACTCAGGAAACTTATAATAGTATAGAGCAAACTCTTTTAAAGACACCAAATGATAAGGCTAAGACAGA
>CALUVK010000198.1 GCA_944324205.1 Candidatus Gastranaerophilales bacterium
TATGAAGTCGTAAGCATTTTAGAAGAGGCTGAAAGAATTATGCTCGGCTCTAAAGTTGAAGATTTGAATAAAAAAGACTTTGCACTTTCAAGAATGAAAGTGTAAGGGAGTTTAGAAGAGGATAAGTTTAGCAGTTTAGAAAGATTTCTTAATATCTTCCCAACTTCTAAACCAAATATCAAGGAGTTAACATGGCTAACTTTATATCAATTTTCAGAATTTTTGTAATGTTTTTCGCAGTGTACCTTATATATACCTGCCAAGGCAACACTCCGGCATATTTATGGGCACTGGGCTTAACTATACTGGCATTTTCTTTAGACGGTGTAGACGGTTATGTTGCACGAAAATTCCATGAAGAATCAAAGTTCGGTGCGCTTCTTGATATTATGGGCGACAGAATTGTTGAAAATACATATTGGATATTATTTGCTGTAATGGGCTGGTTAAACATCTTATTTCCTTTAATTGCAATAACAAGAGGTTTTATCACAGACACAATAAGAAGTGCTGCAATGGAGCATGGACTTACTCCATTTGGCATGCAAGTAAACCCTGTTTGCAAATTTATAACAGGTTCAAAGTTTATGAGAATAAGTTATGCTGTTGCAAAAGTCGTTGCATTTGTCTTAATAATTGCCGCAAAAATGCCTGTATGTCCGCATAGAGAAATCATCTGGGCAATAGGGTTCTGGGCAGCAGTCTTTGCGATTGTATTCTGTGTTGTAAGAGGTTTGCCTGTTATTATTGAAGCCAGGTATTTGTTTGAGAAAAAGTAATATATATAATGATACAATTGACAAACTTATCATATGGTGATAATATGATAATATGATTAAGTCTTTTAAAGATAAAGAAACTGAAAATATTTTTAATGGTTTAAATTCAAAAAAGTACAATTCTATTCAAAAAGTTGCGAAAAGAAAATTAGATATGCTTCATTATGCATTTGCTGAACAAGATTTAATCGCTCCGCCTTCAAACAGATTTGAACATTTAAAAGGCAATTTAAAGGGCTTTTGTTCAATTCGCATCAATGACCAATACAGAATAATTTTTAATTTCAAAAATGGTTATGCTGAAAATGTACAAATTACTGACTATCATTAAGAAAGGACTAAGCAAATGAACAGACCATATACACATCCTGGAGAAATATTACTTGAAGAATTTGTAAAACCTTATAAACTTACGCAAGAAAAATTGAGCTCTCTATTGGGTGTCGGAATAAAAACTATAAGCGAAATATACAATCAAAAACGCGGCATTAGTCCGGTTATGGCTCATAAGCTTGCCAGACTTTTTGGAACAACGCCGGAATTTTGGCTGAATGCTCAAGTTTATTACGATTTATATACAGTTTATGAGAAAAAACAGAATGAAATAAACAAGGTTAACCCTCTTACGGCTTAGCTTGATAATTTGGAGAATAACTAGTGGCAAAACTAAATATTGTTTTATATGAACCTGAAATTCCGCAAAATACCGGAAATATCGCAAGGCTTTGTGCTTGTACGGGTGCTTCTTTATATCTTGTAGGAAAACTCGGCTTTGCACTGACAGATAAGTACACAAAACGCGCAGGAATGGATTACTGGGAATCTGTTGATTTGCATAGAATTAATTCTATGGAGGAGTTGTTTAAAATGTTTCCTGATGGTACATTTTATTATCTAACGACAAAATCAAAGAAAAAATATACGGATATAAAATTCAAAGAGAATGATTTTATTGTATTCGGGCCGGAATCAAGAGGGCTTCCGCAAGAATATGTTACAAGAGATACGGCAATTACAATACCTATGAAAGAGGGGCAGCGGAGTTTAAATTTATCAAATTCCGTCGCAATTGTAGCATATGAAATTATAAGACAAATCGGTATTTGATAAATAAGTATTTCTACAAGATTTTTTATTCAAAAAAAAAATTTGTCCACAGTTTAGTAGACAAACTTTTTTAAAATCTTTCATAAACTTCTAATATATAAAAGTTTATAAATTCCAACCCTTATTTATTATTTATTATTTATTCTAATGATTGATAACCTGATTTATGAGACTTAAGAAGCACGCCTCTTTTTGAAGTTTGAATAAAATCAATCATTTTTTCTATATATTCATTCATCGGTATTTCAGCTTTTATTTTTTCAATTGCTTGTGAAGTATTATATTCTTCTGAAATTAAAAGTTTAAAAGCTTCATTAGTCGCAGTTCTGATTTCCTGTGATACACCGCGTCTTTTCATTGCAATCACATTTAAACCACGCGGTACAGGCGGCCGTCCTTCGCCCTTAGAATAGGGTAAAATATCCTGACGAGAAGCTGAAAAACCGCTTATTATTGCCATATCACCTATTCTTATATTCTGATGAAATACACTCATACCACCTACAAAAGCACCAAAACCAACATGAACATGACCACCTAAAGTTACAAGATTAGCTAAAATTACCTGATCTTCAAGTACACAGTTATGTGCAACGTGGGCTCCTACCATAATTAAACATTTTTTTCCAATTTTTGTAGTAAAATCTCCACAGGCAGCCCCTCTGTGAACAGTTACATTTTCTTTAATAATGGTTTCATCACCGATAATAACTTTGGTTGGCTCCCCTTTATAGCCTAAATCTTGTGGTTCCGAACCTATTGTTGAAAATGGAGAAATTGTACAATTCTCTCCAATTTCTGTAAACTCAATATATGCATTTGCAATAACTCTTGTTCCTTTACCAATTTTAACACCTTCACCTATAACAACATTAGGACCGATTATAACCCCATCGGCAATCTCTGCAGAAGGATGAATTACTGCTGAGGGGTGGATGTTTGTCTTTTCTAATACCGTATTTGACATTCTCTTTCTCCATATAAAATTTTATTACCTATTAAGTATATTATAAAAAAAAAGAAAAGCCTGAAATATTAATATAATCTTTATTTGAATTGTTATAATTTGTTATATTTACAAACAATTTTAAAAGTTACTGCCAAGCAGTAACCGAGCTAACAATATGAAACTGAATAAAAGCCAGAGCGTAGTTCGTAAGGCTGTAGTCTGTAGGTCAGGCAGTGCCTGACAGAAACTATTCTAAATTTAAACCCTTTATACGATACTTGTCATCAAAATTGCATCAATTTTTATCATAAAACCTATTGATTATAAACTTATTGTTTAATATTTTTGTCAGGCTATCATATAGAAGTGTAAAAGATACAGATTACAAAAAAGCTGTCATTATATTTTATGAAAATAATAGTTTAGAATATTTCAAACGTATTTTTGTAAAGCAATTTAAGTTTGCTGTAGAAAAGTATTTTTAGACCCTGTAGTATTAAAGTTCGTAGGTTGAGTAAAACCCAACAAATAA
>CALUVK010000199.1 GCA_944324205.1 Candidatus Gastranaerophilales bacterium
CACAATCCGGCTATTACATTCGACTATAGCATTCTAATCTTATTTCAAACAAAAATCAGTGTCAACAGGGGTAAATGATTTAAGTTTTGCAAGTTTTACAAAAATTTACAAAACTTTTTCGTTACAACCAAGAGAAATATCTACTTTACTACGGCAAAGCCGGTAAACCGGCTCTCTTTCGCTCACTATCGCTGCTTACGCAGCACGTTCGCGGTGTATTCAGCGTTAAATCATCACCCTCCCCATGTGGGATGGCCGAAATCTTTGATTTCGGAGAGGGGTAAGGTAATAGTTTATAATACAACTCTCAAAACCTGCTTCCTTCCTTACATTTACCCCAATGTAACACAATATGTATTAAGTTACATAAGCGCACATTGAGACAGGCCGGTAGGTAAAAAAATAGCAGGTAGTCTTTATAGACAGAAAACATGTCGGCTGACCATATGTCTACGTGCGCAGCACCACAATATGATATGAGTTATATTAAGATAGAAAGGAAAAATCATGAAACAAGGGTTTACTTTGGCTGAAGTACTTATTACACTGGGTATAATAGGTGTAGTTGCTGCATTAACAGCACCTGCTCTTGTTCAGAATGCAGGGAATGCTAAAGTTGTTCCCACTCTGGAAAATGCGCATGAACAAATGCTTTACGTGATGCCACAAAGCTTGATAGCATTTTAGAAGGTTAAAATAAACGCGCTGATTATTATGTTAAACTATCCAACGACATAAAAATGCCTCATATGACAACAGTTGAGCCTCAATATTCGAACCGTGAATGAAAACTTATAATCAAGCCGATACGTATGATTCAGGTTTAAGCGGCAGTAACTACGATTTTACTTCGACATCACATTGTTATGAGCAACGGAATAACTTTATTTGCATATAAAACAGATAATGCAGAGTCAAAATCACAATATAAAGCAAAAGGTTCTTTTAATGGTGAATTTATGAATTTATACATCGATATTAATGGACCAAAAACAAAACCGAACGTTATTGGTAAAGATATTTTTTATTTTAAAATTGACAACAGAGGCGCAGTCATACCTATGGGCGGTCAAACATCTAAATGGCTTCTTGGTGACGATTTCCATTATACAAGTAATGGAGATTATGCTTGTAATGAGCACAATGTTACAATTGGTCTCGGTTGTGCCGGCTCAATTTTTGATAACAACGGAAAAGTTATATATAAACAAAAAACAACTCTTGGTATTAAAAGTAATCAAAAACGGGAGTAATTAAATAATTACTCCCGTTTTTATATATAATCTTTAATTACTTTACATCGTCTTTTATTACAATCAAATTTTTAACAATTTTCATCGCACAGGTAGGAAGCACGACTTCTGCTAAACCATCCGCTATGCTTATGATACTGCCGGCTTTTAAAGTTACGTCTTCACCCTTGTACTGGAATGTGTAATCTTCTTTTCTGTCTGATCTGATTGTGATTTGATTGTTCATAGTCATTTCCTTCTTTTTTTGTGCTAAACAAGGAATGGCAAAAGATTTCCGCCATTCCTTTAAAATACTTATACTGACTGTTTGTTTAAATTAGTCAAATACATAATCAATGATTGCAGCTTCTCTGGCTCTTTTGATAGCCTTTGTAATCATTCTCTGGTGCATTGCACAGTTGCCTGTAACTCTGCGGGGAATAATCTTTCCTGCTTCTGTTAAATATCTTTTTAACTTTGCTGCATCTTTGTAATCGATAAATTCAACGTGATCTGCACAGAAAGAGCAGCTTTTACGTTTTTTTCTATCTTGGATGTCTTGTTTTGCCATGTTTTTATTGCCTTTCTAGCCTTGTACTTAGTGATTAGTGATTAGAATCCATTAAAATGGAATTTCATCCTCACCAATTAGTTCATCAGAAAATTCTTCTTGCGAAAATTTTACGATATCTTCATTTGAAGAAGCTGATGGTGCGGAAGCACCGGCTCCTATCAGTTCTATTGTATTAGCATCAATTTCGTAAATTCTTCTTTCAGCACCGCTGTCATTTTTTACAGTTGTAATCTGTAGCCTGCCTTCTACAAGAACTCTGTCATCTTTTGAAATTCCAGAAACGACTTCATCCAGTGAAGCGCGTTTGGCTACCACTCTAATTAGCATTTCTTCTTTATCGCCTATATTCAAGACAAAAGATGATACCGGAACATTATTCTGCGTAAAACGCTTCTCCGGAGCTCTATATACTGTACCTGTTACAACTGCTTTTGCTAATGACATTTTTAACTTCACTTCCTAAATTATATTGACGCTCCACCGTATTTTGCTATTATTGCTACCGACCTATTATTAAACTGCCTTGCAAAATACTTTCTATACTAATGTTTTAGTTACACTGTCTGTGCTTTCTTAGAGACTTCCATAAACATAAATCTTAAAACATTTTCATTAAGCTTAAGGTTTCTCTTGAATTCAACAATAGATTCACCCGGAATAGAAAGAATCATTGTTGTGAAATAGCCGTCTCTATAGCCTTGTACATCATAAGCTAATTTTTTGCGTCCCATTTTGTCTATAGAAGATACTTCACCCTTGTAAGATTTGATTTCTTCAGAAATTTTATCTACAACTTTGTCAAGTTCTTCAGAGTCAAGACTTGGCTTAAAAATTGTTAATAGTTCATAATTTTTCATAAAAATATTTCTCCTTATAATAGCATGCTACCATGACCATGACTAAATGCAAGGGGGAATGTTAGCTTTATTTCTGTAAAAAAAGATGGGACAGGCGTCCCATCTTTTTTTACAGAAAATTCGTTTATATAATTATACTCTAGCTAATTTAGCTTCGCTTTCGAGCTGTAATGTTACGGTTGTAATATCACAGACTGAAGACGGCCCGAAGTACTGAATTGCACCCGGGAATAAGTATCTGTCATTCAAAGCCCAGTCTTCTCTGTTTTTCTCAAGTTTCTTGAACACAGGGCCGTCAAGCTCAACAAGAGCTTTCTTGATAACAGGTTTCATTTCGCCGTGGCGTTTTTCCATATTCATCATCATTGTTAATGGAACACCGCCTGCAATCCAATCATTAGCAGGTTCCGTAAGATTTCTTACTGATGAAAGATATCCGGTCAAACCGAAGTTAATCAATGCAAAAGCATTGTAGCCTAAAGAGTAGCAGTAATCAGCATCAAAGTTTGACGGGAATGCACAGCGTCCTTCATATCCGAAGAAGTGAGCCTGTGCGTTAAACTTGCCTATATAGCTTCCTTCTAATTTCATTTCTTCAAGCTTTTGAGAAATCATTTCGATTAAAAGCTTTTCAGTCTCAATCTTAGATACCTGAACATTGCCGTGCGGGTCGCGGTCTGC
>CALUVK010000200.1 GCA_944324205.1 Candidatus Gastranaerophilales bacterium
TGATAAATTTCTTTATGTTTTTCAATTCTTTCTTTTACTTCTTCATACTTGCCGTTAAGTATTTCTGAAACTGACTCGTAAATAAAGTTCTCTAAAGTCATTTCACCCTCTCTTGTTTATTATATAATATTATAAAATTAGGTTTTTGGCAAAGGGTTTAGAGAAATTTAAGGGTGAGTTTTAAGATAATTCCCCACCCTAGCCCTGCCCAATTGGAGAGGGAATACTGTGCTCCAGGCATGGTAAGCTCCTTCCCTTAATGGAGAAGGATGGAATGGAGTACAACTTAATTTAAAGCTTTCACAATCTCCCAATAAACTCCCTCAATATTATTATTCCAAAATCTTAAAATTTGAAGCTCTTTGTTTCTAAATACTTAGTATTTACTATTCATAAACTTTTTATTAATTTATTTAATTATCCCTCACCACACTCGTACTCTGAGAAAGAATTCGGTGCATTCTACAGACTTAAAGTCCTTATTTCCTTGTTAAAAATTATTATTTTTGTAACATTTCTTAAAAATTAAAGCAATTTTGCATAACAAAAAAACTTTATATAAAAGTAAGCGGGAATTTAAAAAGGAGGATATTTATATGTCAAGAATTAATGGTAATAGTTTAACACCAGAAGAAATCAAATTGCGCAAAGAAGCATTCCAACAAATTAAGGAAAATGGACATAGCATAATATTAACAGCTAGAAGCGGTAACCATTCCGGAGTTTCTTATGACTATATGGATAGACTTAATAAAGACATCGAAGCTGGTATTTTTGAAGATAATAATAAAGATGGTCAAAAAAATAAATTCTCAGACTTTGATAAAAGAAATTTAGGCAAGGAATTTAAAAGTGTATTCACAGAGCATGGTTATTCTACTAACTTTACAAAAATGCAAGTTGGTAATAAATATGAAATTTCCTATGATGATTATATAAAATTAGCAAATGCTGCCGGATACACATTAAAGAAAGAAACTGAAGAAAACATACCTGCAAAAATTATTAAGCAGGATTCTACTTCTAATTCAGAAACAACTCAAGAAAACCAAAAACTTGATTCTAACCCCATAAGCGCAAAAAATGTACACAGTCCGGACAAAATATCTATGCAAGCAACTCCTAGCAAAGAGGCCGCTGAAATAAAAGAAGCAAAAAATATTACTCCACAAGTCAAAAATCCAAAAACTGCAGAAGAAAAATTAATAGAAGCTATTAACAGTGATCCATTACTTGCAGGGAAATCTCCGGAAGAAATGACCGAAACAATAGGAGAAAATGATTTCAACGCTAGAATGCAGATTGAAGAATTAAAGAAAACCTATGTAACTGAAACTAAACCAAGATTTTTGGGACTTGGCAAAAAGGAATACCAAAGAAATTTAACACCTGAAGAAATTAATGAACGCCAAGAAAAAATTCAAGAATTAGAAAAACAAAGAGACAAATATAAAAAATATAAAACTTATATAAAAGAAGTTCAAACTAATAAATTTTGGTTCGGTTTATATGGTTCTCAAGAGCTAAAAGACGAAAAAGGTAATATTGTTAATTCCTACCCTCTATATGACAGAGTTACTGTTATTAACGATCAAGGTGAGGAACAAAAAGTTGCAAGAGTTTCAAATTATGATCCAGAAACTCTCAAAACAACTTATCAATACTATTCAATTGATATCCAAAAAGTCGGAGATCCCAGCATACAGCAGGGCATATATTACTCTGTAGTTCCGGATTTAAATAATGAATTAAAAAACGTTGAATTAAAAAATAAATAAAAAATTTAATAATTAAAAAATATAAAATAAAGGATTGAACATTAGTATTCAATCCTTTATTAATTTATAATATAATAATTAATATCAGTAAATTTATGTTTTTCTCAATTACCAATATTGTAAATTGAGAAAGGGGGAGTTTTGAAAAAGATTTCAATTTTAATACCAGTTTATAATGAAAAAGAATCTTTGCCGGAAATCTTAAAACAGGTTGAAAACGTTGATTTTGAGCTAGAAAAAGAAATTATTTTAATTGATGACTACTCAACCGATGGTACAAGAGATTTGTATGCATCACTCCCTTATAAAGTGCTCTACCATAATAGAAATATGGGTAAAGGTGCAGCTCTTCGCACAGGTTTTCACGCTGCAACAGGAGATATCATAATCATTCAAGATGCAGATTTAGAGTATAATCCAATTGATTATAAACCATTGGTTCGTATGATTGTAACAGATGCTGCGGATGTTGTTTACGGCTCTAGACTTGCTGATACTCGTAATAACGGAAAATTTTTATTATTAAGTTATTTAGCAAATATCACTCTTACATACCTAACCAGGCTTCTTTATGGAACATACCTTACAGATATGGAAACTTGCTATAAAGCTTTCCGCGCAGATTTTATAAAAGATATAACAATAAAATCAAACAGGTTTGATTTTGAGCCGGAAATCACAGCAAAAATTTTGAAAAAAAATGCAAGGTTTATGGAAGTTCCAATTTCGTATAATGCAAGAAAAACTCAAGAAGGTAAAAAAATAACCTGGAAAGACGGAGTTCAGGCTATCTGGACATTATTTAAATATAGATTTTCTGATTAAATAAAAAAAGATGCGTGGATAAAATATCCACACATCTTTTTTACTTACTTATTTATTACAAACACTAAATTCATCAATCAGCAATGCATAAACAGCTTCACCCTTTTTAGCTTTGTAATGACAACCAGGAGTTATCAGCCCTACTACAAAACCGACACCACAGCCGATAGGAATACCTATTGCTAAACCAGTACCGATTTCTGCAGGATTAGGAATAAAGGAAAAACCTACACCTGCACCAGCACCTACGATACCGAGCGTCAAAGTCGAAAGGGCTAATTTACCTGCGGTAGTCCAAGGTCCTTCTTTTAACTTACAATCTTTTGTAAAGGGTCTTGCTTTAATTGCAATACAAGTATTGTCTGGAAGTACAATTTGTCTAAAAATTAAACTTACACGCGCATTTTTGTTAAACCATTTCGGTTTCTCAACATTCGTTATTTCTGCAACAATCTTCGTTCCGCAAGGTAAAATTAAAGTACCTTCCTGAGTATAAAGCGCCTGCGGGACTACAAAGTGAACAATTTGTCCAGCTTGAGCACATTTAGAGAAAAACTTCTCATCAAATACAAACTGCAGAACATTACCTTTTTCAACTGTTTTTCTCAAATTAGTAATTGTTACAACATTGCAAGGAGCTTTTTTATGGACATCCAAATGCTCAACTGCAACGGTTTTTTCACAGTTTTCGGCTAATACAGAAATTGTATTAAAACGGAT
>CALUVK010000201.1 GCA_944324205.1 Candidatus Gastranaerophilales bacterium
AATCCACATTGAACACATCGTGGTGTTTGAATTGGATATTATCAAACGAACCGTTCAAAGCAGCGGTTACCATAGCTCTTGTGTAGCTTAATTTCATACGCTTAGCTCCGGAAGCTGCGCTTCCACCTGCCCAGCCGGTGTTTACAAGATAAACCTTTGTTCCGTATTTATCCAATTTTTCACCGAGCATCTTAGCGTAAACAGACGCATCCATCGGCATAAAAGGTTCGCCGAACAATGTTGAGAAAGTCGGCTGCGGCTCTGTTACGCCTCTTTCAGTTCCTGCTAATTTAGAAGTAAACCCGGTTACAAAATGGTACATCGCAGCATTCTTATCCAATCTTGAAATCGGAGGAAGTACGCCGAACGCGTCAGCTGTCAAGAAAATTACAACCTTTGGAATTCCGCCCTTTGAAGGGATTTGAGCGTTATTAATATAATCAATCGGATAACCAACACGTGTGTTTTCTGTTAAGCTGCCGTCATTAAAATCGAATTCCCTTGTATTCTTATCCATAACAACATTTTCAACAAGAGAGCCAAACTTGATTGCGTTATATATTTCAGGCTCGTGTTCTTCTGAAAGATTGATACATTTTGCATAGCACCCGCCTTCAAAATTAAATACGCCGTCAGGCGACCAGCCGTGCTCGTCATCACCGATTAATTTACGGTTAGGATCAGCGGATAATGTAGTTTTTCCTGTGCCTGAAAGTCCAAAGAATACAGCAGTTTCACCTGTTTGAGGATCCATATTTGCCGAACAGTGCATAGGAAGAACATTCTTCTTTGTCATTATATAGTTCATTGTAGCAAATACGGATTTCTTGATTTCTCCGGAGTATTGAGAACCACAGATTATAATCTGATGTGCTTCATAGTCAATTGCAATACAAGCTTCTGAATTAACTCCGTCAACTTCCGGATCGCATTTAAATCCCGGAGCACAAAGAATTGTGTAATCAGCTTCGCCATAGTTGGCTAACTCGTCTGCTGTCGGACGAATTAATAACTGGTGAATAAACAAATTCTGGCTTGCCATTTCGTTAATAACTCTGAATTTTTGGGTATAAGTTTTATCAGCTCCGGCAAAACCGTCAAAAATAAATACTTCTCTGTTTTGCAAATAAGCCGCAATCTTTCCTCTGATTGAATTAAACTTTTCTCTGCTCATTGGTTTATTAACTTTACCCCAGGCTATTTCATCATGAATAGTCGGAGTATCAACAATGAACTTATCTTTAGGCGAACGGCCGGTATATTTACCAGTTGTTACTACTAAAGCACCTTTATTACTTAAAAGTCCTTCTCCTCTTCTAAGCGCTGCCTCTGTAAGCTCTGCCGGCGACAGATTGCGATAAACAGCCTTCGGACTAATAATTCCTAATTTTTCAATTCCGTATGTTTCCATAATTCGGCTACCTCCTTTTAAAGCTAATAGAGCTTATATATTTATATTATAAACAATCTAAAAAAGCAATAAAAAAAGCGGATTTCCCGCTTTTTTGTTACATTTATGAATTCTGTAATCCCCGCTTGAATTCTTCCGGCCGGCTTGAACGTGCCAGAGCATCCTCAAGTGTGATTTTCTTTCTCATATACAAGTCTCTTAGAGACATTTCCAAAGTCTGCATTCCAAATCCGGAGTTGGTCTGCATTGTTGAATATATTTGAGCGGCCTTAGCTTCACGAATCAAGTTCGCAATAGCCGGAATAACAAGCATAACTTCCTGCGCCATAACACGCCCCTGTTTAGTACCGTCTGATTGAAGAAGCGGGAGCAATGTTTGAGAAAATACAGCTACAAGAGAGTTTGAAAGCTGTACACGAACCTGCTGCTGCTGGCCTTCAGGGAATACGTCAATAATACGGTCAATTGTCTGCGAAGCAGAAGATGTGTGCAATGTTCCGAATACCAAGTGGCCTGTTTCAGCAGCTGTCAGCGCTAATCTAATCGTATCCAAATCACGCATCTCACCTACCAGAATAATATCAGGGTCTTCACGAAGCGCTGATTTAAGAGCATTAGCGAAACTTCTTGTATCCTGACCTAATTCTCTCTGGTGAATAATAGAACGTTTTGACGGGTGAATAAATTCGATAGGGTCTTCAATCGTCAAAATGTGTTCTGAACGTGTCTCATTGATATAGTTAATCATTGCAGCCAGAGTTGTTGATTTACCTGAACCTGTAGGACCTGTTACAAGAACCAGACCGCGCGGTTTTTCTGCAATTTTTCTAACTGTATCGGATAAACCCAATTCCTTAAAAGAAGGAACTTTAGATGCAATTACACGGAAAGCAGCTGCATAGTTGCCTCTGTCTTTATAAATATTAACCCTGAAACGGCTTAACCCTTGGATACCATATGAAAAGTCCAATTCCCAATCTTGTTCAAGTTTACGTCTTTGTTCTTTATTAAGCATTGGGAATAGTAATAGTTCCACTTCTTCCGGTTTTAAAGCCGGAACATCCATTCTCTGAAGGTTGCCGTCAATACGAACAACCGGCGGAAGTCCTGCAGAAATGTGTAAGTCAGATCCTCTCTGTTTTACAACAACTTCCAAATATTTCTCTATAAGCATTTAAAAGCCCTCATTTTTTCTTAAGATGGAGTTTATTCTTTACTCCGGTGCACTCTTATACATCAAAACTATATCATATAATAATTTTTTTGTAAATAAAAAAGCATGCTCTAAATTAGAGCATGCCCATATCTACTTTCCAGCTAAATATTCATTAATTGCTTTTGCAGCTTTTTTCCCCGCGCCCATTGCGTTAATCGCGTTGGATTCACCTACCGGCGCAACATCTCCACCGGCAAAAATTGCAGGTATTGAAGTTTCTCTCGTGTCAGGATTAACTACAAAATAACCTTTTTTATCCATCTCAAAATCCAAACCGTCTGAGTGAGCTGATTTTTGAATTATAGGATTAGGCCCTGTACCGAGTGCAACTATAACAGTATCGACATCCAAATCGGCATATCTTCCTGTACCCACCGGCCTTCTTCTTCCGGACTCATCCGGTTCGCCAAGCTCCATTATTTCAAATTTCATTCCTGCAGCATAACCGTCTTTATTATATATTTCAACCGGAGCATGAAGGAATTGGAAAATAACCCCTTCTTCTTTTGCATGCCTGATTTCTTCCAATCTGGCCGGAAGTTCTGCTTCAGTTCTTCTATAAACAATGTAAACTTTCTCAAATCCGACTCTTACAGCCGTTCTTGCAGCATCCATAGCAACATTACCGCCGCCGATTACAGCAGCAGCCTTACCGATTTTTAACGGTGTTGCAGAATTTTCTTCATTTGCATG
>CALUVK010000202.1 GCA_944324205.1 Candidatus Gastranaerophilales bacterium
ATCTGTTTAATAAAATGATGTATGAAATTCAAAGTAACACGGTTCGGTACTTATTCCGTGCTAAATTCGGAATACAGTTTGTTTCAGATGACGGTATTGAAGTTGTTGAAAGTTAAAGTAATAATATGAATAATTATTATGAATTAAAAATATCTATAAATCCGAATATAGAAGATATAGTTTCAGATATATGTTTTTCAAATTTTGCCTGTGAAGGTGTTGTTTTAGCCGAAGAATCTTATAAAGATTTGGAAATGGTATCAACAACCCGCGGCACTTTAAGAATATTTTTGTCTGATTTAGAGAACAATCCGGTAGAAGTTTTGAAAACAGAACGGGAATTATTAAAAACACGGGGATTTTCTGATGATGAATTAGGCAGTTGGGATATATCAATTGACGAAAAAGAAAATCAGGATTGGTCAAAAAAATGGAAAGAAAAATGGACTGTAACCCATGTCTCTAATAAAATAGCTGTTGTGCCCAGCTGGCTTACTTATCAAGCAAAAGAAAGCGAAATTATTATAACTCTTGATCCAGGTTGTGCTTTTGGAACAGGTACACATCAAACGACACAGCTCTGTATGAAGGCTATGGAAAAGTATTTAAAGTCTGGCGATAGAATGGCTGATATAGGAACCGGCTCTGGTATACTCGCTATTTGCGCAATGAAGTTAGGAGCCGCATCAGCGTTTGGTTGTGATAATGATGAAACTGTTATTGAGGTGTGTAGAAAAAATGCAGCAATAAATCAGGTAGAATGTGCATTCGAGTTAAATACTGCGGACAAATTAAAAGATAAGTATGATATAGTATGTGCAAATATACTTCATAATGTGTTAGCAGAAATCATGGCTGATTTAAAAAATATTATGAATGAAGGAGCAAAGCTTATTCTTAGTGGAATTTTGAATGAAAAGAAAGATATAGTACTAGAAGCGCTAAAAGAGCAAAATTTAACTTTTATAGAAGAGTTATCACAGGATCAGTGGGTTGCTATAATTGCAGAAAAATAAATCTAAATTTCATATATTTAATACTTTAATGTTAGACATTTTGCTAATGTAAAAATAAAAAAATGCAGAACAATGAATGTATGTTTGATACGTTTTGGTACAGTACTTTATTAAAGCCTCCGTTTACACCTTCAGCAGAACTTTTTGCACCGGTGTGGATAATTTTATACGTTACAATATTAATCTCTCTTTTTATCTACATTTTTTCCAAAACAAGAAGAGATAAAATTAAAGGCTATATTTGTTTTTTGATACAATTAATTTTAAATGTAGTCTGGCCTTATGTTTTTTTTACAATAGAAAATTGTGGATTAGCATTAGTAATTATATTACTTCTTGATATTTCGGTATTTCTAACAGTAAAAGAATTTTATAAAATATCAAAGTATGCATCGGCAATATTAATTCCTTATTTTATATGGATAATATTTGCAACATATCTGAATGCGGGTATTTGTATACTCAATTTTTAAATGATACTCCGTTTAAGTCTTTCAGAACGGTTTTCACTTAATAAATTTTTAAGCTTCATTATAGCTTGTGCATGAAGCTGCGAAATTCTTGATTCTGAAACATTTATAGCTTCGCCAATTTCTTTTAATGTCATATTTTCATGGTAATAGAGAACCATTATAGTTCTTTCTCTTTCTGGTAATCTTTTCAAAGCGTTTTCAAGCTCCTTTTTAACATCCTTTTCTTCTAACTTTTCATGCGGAGCTAAATTATGTGAATCCTGAATCGTATCAATAATTTCAATATCCCCGTCTGATGAACCCTTTTTGTCATATATTGATGTTACTGTTGTATCGTCAGATAAAAGTTGTTCAACTTTTTCTTTTTCTATTCCTAAGAAATTTGCAATCTCTGTATTTGTTGCTGCGCGGCCGAATTGTTTTTTTAATGTTTCCTGAGCTTCTTTGACATCTTTTATTTTTCTTCTTACGCTTCTTGGAAGGAAATCTTGTGAGCGAATTTTATCAATGATATTCCCCCTAATTCGAACAAGTGCGTATGTCTCGAATCGTGCTCCCATTTTAGGCGTATATTTTTCAACGGCATCAATAAGCCCTTCTACTCCGTAGCTTGAAATATCCTCATATGAAAATGTCGGAGGAAGCGCAACTTTTACACGTCCAACAACATATCTTGTAAGGTAAATATACTGAAGGATAAGAGCATCTCTGAGTTCTTTATTTCCGTGGTCATTAAAATATTGAGCCCACATTTCGGCCAGCTCTTCATTAGAAACTTTTTTTATTTTGTTAAAAGATGTATCCTGTTCCATCCCTCTTGTCCTAACACATGCTTCTAATATTGTAACGTTTTATTAAGAAATAGATATCATATATATAGATGAAATTATTGCAATTTAGATTGTTTTATAAGATACAGTGGTACTGTTTAGTTTAATCTCTTTTATATTACTCTTTTTTTTTGTAATATGAACATATGTTAGTAAAATGCTATAAAAAATTTTTTAGTTATTTTCAAGATAATAGAAAATCTTTAAAAAAATATTCATATTTGTCGTTTATAGTTGGGACACTCGAACTTTTTGGAATAGCACTGACTTATCCGTTTGTATTAAAACTACTTTCGGAAAATAAATCTGAAAATTGGATTTCCAGTCCTTTGGTTATTGGGGTTTCTATTATTATATTGTTTATTGCTAAAAATCTTTTGATGATTTTTTATACATATTTGCAGGCAAAATTTGCAAAAGCTGTAGAGGCAGAGGTTAATATAACATTTTTGCAATATTTTTTGTCAGCTCCTTATCAGGATACTATGCGAATTCCTTTAGCTCAAAAATCTAATATCTTGAATTGTTTAATTCCAAATGTAATAAATAATTTTATATTAAGATTGTTAAATCTTTGCGTAAACTTCTTTATATTTGGTTTAATTTCACTTTTTTTGATAATAAAATTTCCGCTTGCGACAGTCCTTACCGTTATTTGCGCGTTTTTTCTAATTTATATTCAAAATTCATTTTTTAAACCTCGTTTGAAAAAAAATGCAAAAAGAATTACTGATACGAGCTATATTTATACACAAAGGACAAATGAAGCATTATTGGATATTAAAGGCGTTAAAATTTCTAATAATGAGAAGTTCTTTTTTGAAAATTATAAAAAAGCTATATTAAATTTTTATAAAACAGGTGTAGAAGCTTTATTTCTAAATACAATACCCCCATATGTAACAGAACCATTTATAATAATTTTACTGTTTGTACTCTTGTCGATAATTTCTTGCCAAAATTATGCACAGCCAGACCGGCTTAT
>CALUVK010000203.1 GCA_944324205.1 Candidatus Gastranaerophilales bacterium
TGTGACACAAGTTCTCTTTTATCGACAAATTCACTTGTCATAATGGGCAGAATTACATACCCGCCGCCTAAAAGTATGGCGCCGATTTTAGTAAAGATTAAAAATAACTTAAATAGTGACACCCGATTATGTTCCACTTATTTTTCTCCCCGCGTTTTGCACTATTTTTTTATCTTCCTCCGGTGTGAAGCCTGTCGTTGTAAGATAATTCCCTACAATAGCAGAGTCAGCGCAATATCTAAACGCTGTTTCTATAGTTTTCCCGCTAAGTCTTGCTTTTTTGCCTCCAGCAATCCTTATTGAAGAATTTGGACATGCTATTTTAAAAACAGCAAGCGTTCTTAAAACATTTTCTTCATCTATTTTATCCCAATAATTTTCAAACGGAGTGTTTTTAATAGGCGTTAAGATGTTAACGGGAATACTTTCCGGATTAATTTTTGCAAGCTCAAGCGCCATTTCTATTCTCTGTTCAACAGTTTCTCCCATACCGATAATTACGCCGCAGCATAGCTCCATTCCGTATTTTTGAACCAATTCTACAGTCTTAATCCTGTCGTCATAACTATGGGTAGTACATATTTCAGGGTGATAGGATTTACTGGTGTTAATATTATGATGAAATCGGATAAGTCCTGCTTCTTTAAGCTTTTTAGCCTGCTCATCATTCAATATTCCGATGCTTGCACAGCTTTTCATTCCTTCTTTATTTAATGCCCTAATCATCTCAAGCATTCTGTCAAAATCACTTTCATCCGGAGTTTTACCGGATGTAACAATTGCAACGCGCGAAGCTCCGTTTTTTATGCTGTCTAAGCCGGCTTTAACAACGGTTGGTACATCCATCAGCGGATATGTTTCAATATCTGTATTATAATGCGAACTTTGGGCGCAATATTTACAGTTTTGAGAGCATTTACCTGAACGCGCATTAATTATCGAACAAAATTCCACCTCCGGCTTTAAATATTTTTGTGCTTCTTTTAGTAAGTCTTCTAAATTTGAATTATATAATTTTAACAGTTCATCTTTTGTTTTCATCTCTTAATACCCTACACTTAATCCCGCACAAAGATTAATTGACTGTCCTGTAACCCCTTTTGCCTCATCTGAAATCAAATATTTTACCATTCCTGCAATTTCTGATGGAGTTATAAAACGTTTCTGGGGAATACAATCCATCATTTCATCCTTGGAAAAACCGCTTTCCAGAATAGACTCATTCCCTAAATCTGTTTCTACCCATCCCGGGTTGATAGTATTTACCGTAATCCCAAATTCTGCAAGTTCTAATGCCAATGCTTTTGTTGCACCGATCAAACCAGCTTTTGAAGCTGAATAAATACTGGCTCCGGCTTCTCCCATTACTCCGCTTATTGAACCTATATTAATAATCCGACCCCATTTCTTTTTCTTCATATAAGGAACCGCCCTAGAAATCAGATATAACGGTGCTTCCAGATTAGTTTTAATCATATGTTCGATTTGTACAGAATTTACGTCTTCAATCATAGAATAAATATACTCACCGGCATTATTCACAAGAACATCAATGTTGTTTTCTTCTATATAATTACCGAGCATTTCAGAATTCTTACTCAAATCACATACATAATAGTTTTTAAATATTCTTAGCATTTCTTCATTTCTAGCTGAAACAAAGACATTATGGCCAGCTTTTGTTAAACTTTCGCCAATAGTTTTTCCAATTCCACGGC
This sequence comes from Candidatus Gastranaerophilales bacterium, assembly GCA_944324205.1. Classification (GTDB taxonomy): domain Bacteria; phylum Cyanobacteriota; class Vampirovibrionia; order Gastranaerophilales; family Gastranaerophilaceae; genus CAG-196. The sequence goes on from CALUVK010000203.1 coordinate 1,719, forward strand.
TAGCACCGGTTACAAGTATATTCATAGTTTTATTATATCATGGAATTAATATTGATAATTTTTCCGATTTACCCACGTGCAAGATCTAGGTGTTTCTTTTCATTCATAAGAGTATCGTATATCCACTCTGGAACAAAATTCTTACCTAAAATAATCTGCCCGTTCATAATATTCGGCGCATGGAAATCCGAACCGCCGGTTACTATTAAGCCGAGATTTTCTGCCATTGATGAAAAATATTCAACAATAGCTGGAGAATGCTTTCTATGGTATGCTTCAATCCCCCTTAAACCGCAGTTCATAAGCTCTTTAATAAGCTTTTCTGCAATATCGATATCATAAGGGTGAGCAATTACAGGCACACCGCCGGAGTCGTAAATTACTTCCACCGCATCAAACGGCGATACGGTTTTTCTCTCGACATATACAGGCGAAGCCCTGTGGATATATTTACTATACGCTTCCATAACGTTACTCGTACCGCCTGCATTTGTAATTGCTTTTGCAATATGCGGTCTGCCTATACTTCCGCCTTCTGCAACCATATTTTTCACATCTTCAAAAGCGATTTTTATCCCCTCTTTCTTTGCAAGAAGGTGCAAAATTTCTTTGGTCTGCTTAATACGCGCCTGCTGCTGGATTTTAAGCATATTCTTAAAATCACTTTTTGTAACATCAGGGAAATAGCCCAAAATATGTACTTCATAATCCTTATAAAGCGTATTGACTTCTATTCCCGGTATAATCTTAAAATTAACTTCTTTAGTTTTTAAATAATCAACCGCAACATCATAAGACAGTACGTTATCGTGGTCTGTAAGTGAAATAACCTGCAGTCCCGCTTCTAACGCCAAATCAACAATTTTTTCCGGAGAAAAAACGCCGTCAGAATAATAGGTATGAATATGAAAATCCCCTTTCATCCCGCGCCTCCTCTATCACCCGTCGTCTTCAACGCTGGCCTCGCTTTCATTTTTACTGTTATCTACTATTAAATTAATTCTTTTTATCTGTGTTGCTGCTCTCTTATCAATAAGAACTTCAACACCATTAATCTGCGCTAAAGGTGATTCTGCAATTTCATACCTCTCCGGAAGGCTTGTAGAAAGACGTCTCATAGAAGTCATATAATCCATTCCGATTACGCTGTCTTCCACTCCGCAAAAACCGGCGTCAGTTATATATGCCATACCTCTGTAAATCTTCTCGTCAGAGGTTTGTACATGTGTGTGAGTTCCGAAAAATGCTTTTATCAGCGCATTATCTTCATTATTAAACTCTTTTGCCAGATATTTTGAAAAACAAATCTTTTCAGCAGTAGCTTCTGCATGAAAATCTATTATAATACTTTTAACGCCTTCTCCTTCAAGCTTTTTAATTTCATCAGATACGACCTGCCATGGAGAATCTATAGGCGGCATAAATACGCGCCCGAGAGCATTAATAACGGCGACTTTTTCTCCTTTAACATCGAAAACTCTTCCCCCTTTACCCTTGGTTCCCTCCGGATAATTAATAGGTCTTACAAGATTCTCGGCCGTTTCTATATATTCGTGGATATCTTTT
>CALUVK010000204.1 GCA_944324205.1 Candidatus Gastranaerophilales bacterium
TCAACAAGAGTTGAACAGAAGAATATACTTGAATACGTTCCGACTGCTATACCTAAAATCATAGCAAGAACGAAATCTTTTGTTGTAACTCCGCCGAAAAAGTACAATGCAGTAAGTGTTAATAATGTTGTAAGAGATGTATTAATACTTCTTGCAAGAGTTTGGTTAATACTTGCATTCATAATTTCACTGAATGTCATTTTCTTAGAATAATATTTCAGGTTTTCCCTAACCCTGTCAAATACAACGATTGTATCATGGACAGAGAAACCGATTACGGTAAGCAGTGCTGTTATAAATAGTGCATCAATTTGAACATCGTATAACAATCCCAAAATTGAGAATACACCGCATACAAATATCGCGTCGTGTACAAGCCCTAAAATTGCTGCAAATGCATAATCAAACTGAAATCTAAAGGTTAAGTATGCAATAATTCCTAATAATGCGAGAGAAAATGCTATCAGAGAATTCTTAAATAATTCCATCCCCAATGTCGGCCCTACAGAAGAAACCTGAACCAGCTCCGGAGAAGAAAATTCTTGAGAAACTATATTAGTAATTTTATCCTGATCGGTAGAGCCTTCTTCAATAAACTTGGTTCTTATAGAAAGAATTGCTTTAATATTAGCATCTTTTTCCTGAGCATTCACATTAATAATCTGTAAATAAGGATTTTGAACTCCGCCTTGTTCGAGTTTTGTTCTCACGTCTGCGAGTTTGTTATTTGAAATTGTTTCATTAACCCCGTATTGCAGTGTTGTTCCGCCCGTATAATCAATTCCGACTTTCATAGGTGTATGAGTCGGATAAGTAATTGTTGAATAAATCATTGCCGCAATCCCGGGCAGAAGAAGAACTGCCGAAAGTGCAAGAAACAAAAATCTGTATTTTACTATGTCTAATTTTATTTTCATCTTATTGTCCTCATTTTTAATTTTAGTGTTTCTCGACAAACCTGTAAATTTTACCCTTCAGGGAGACCTATAGTTCCTATTCTATCTTGTAGTTTCGCCTCTGTCTCCCGACCGTTTGTCTGGGTACTACTCAGCGCAAACCCGCTTGTACTTTTACCCTTGAGGGAGACCTGTAGTTCCTATTCCATCTTGTAGTCTCGCCTCTGTCTCCCGACCAAATGTCTACGTGCGTAGCACCTAGTCTAGGATACCGAATTTGGCTTTTTCGCGTTTTGTTTCGACTGCTTGATAGCCTTCGTCTATCTCGCTTGCTTTCAGCCCGAACAGAGCAGGGTGCTGAAGCTTTCCTGTACCGAAGATTAGGTGCATAAAGTTCTTGGTTATTGTGATTGCGCTGAACATAGAAACCATAACACCTATTGCAAGAGTTAAAGCAAAACCTTTAACAATGCTTGTTCCGCAGAAATACAGGATTACGCAGGTAATAATTGTTGTCATGTTTGAGTCAAAAATACTTGTGAAAGCTCTGTCGAACCCTGAATTAATAGCTGTAAAGAGTGTTCTTCCGGCTCTTAATTCTTCTTTTGTTCTTTCAAAGATTAAGATATTAGCGTCTACTGCCATCCCTATACTCAGGATAAAACCTGCAATACCTGCAAGAGTAAGTGTTACCGGAATTGCTTTAAATAGCGCGAATAACATTAAACCGTAAATTATAAGCGCAACATCTGCAATTAATCCGGGGGCTCTATAGTATAGAGCCATAAATACCATTACAAATCCCAAACCGATTGCGCCTGCAAGTTTGGATTTTGCGATACTGTCTGCTCCGAGAGTCGGCCCTACTGTATTTTCTTCAATAATCTTAGCCGGAACAGGGAGTGCGCCTGCGTTTAGAAGGTCAACCATTTTCTTAGCTTCTTCATAAGCAAAACCGCTGTCACCGCCTGATATTTGAGCTCTTCCGCCCGTAATAGGTTCTCTGATAACAGGGGCGGATTGAAGTTCGCCGTTAAAGAAGATTGCCATTGGCTGGCCTACAAGTTTTTTAGTCAAATCCGCAAACTTTTTAGTGCCTTCGCCGTTAAACTCTAAATCAACAACCCATTGTCCGTTCTGGGAATTTGTGCTCAGATTTGCTTTTGATAAGTCTTTACCGGTAAGTCCTGTAGCTTCCCATTCAGCTTCTCCGTCTTTCATAACAGGTTTTCTGAAATCGAGTTCTGCAGTTTCGCCTAAATAAGCTTTTGCCTGATTTAAGTCTGAAACATCTGGAATTTCGATTACAAGACGTCTGTCACCGGAGCGCTGAACCACGGTTTCCGATACACCTAATTTATTAACTCTGTTTTCGATTGCAAACTGCAAGCTTGACATCATATCGGGTGTAATTTGCGCGATTGTATCTGTAGTCTGCGCTTCTAATACGAGGCGTGAGCCGCCTACCAAATCCAAACCAAGTTTTGTCGGCTTGACACATATTGTTATTATAGACGCGATAACAATAAGGACAATTGCCCAAAACAGTATCAGTTTATTCTTCATCTATGTACTCCTTATACTATAATCTAAATTATATCCCAAATCTGAAACAAAATAATCTTGCCCGACTGTATTATATAGAATCGAGTGTAAAGATTAATTCCGTTTTTTCGGCTTTTGTAAGTTCGACAAGCGGACGTCTTACATATTCTTCAATAATTTCTTTATATGCAAGAGCAGCTTTTACAGGAACCGGATTAGGCGCCATAAACAGCTTTTTGAATATCGGGTAAAGCTTCTGGTGCATGTTTTTGGCTGTCATAACATCGCCGGTTTTAAAGTTTCTAATCATTGATTTAATTTCTTTTCCGAAAAGATGTGAGGCAACAGAGATTACGCCGTGTGCTCCTAAAGAAAGCATCGGAAGCGTAAGACTGTCATCACCTGAATATACCGTAAAATCTTTAGGACAGTTCATTTTAATATCGGTTATAATGTCCATATCTCCAAAGCTCTGCTTAACTGCAACAATATTTTGATATTTTCTTGCAAGAGTCTTTATTGTGTCAACAGACATGTTAACTCCAGTGCGTGAAGGAATATTATATAAGATAACCGGAATTTCAACGGCTTCTGCGACTGCTGAAAAATGCTCAATCATGCCTGCCTGGGAAGGCTTGTTATAATAAGGAACGACTGATAAAATAGCATCAGCCCCTTCTTTTTCAGCCTTTTTAGACATCATAACAGCGGTTTCTGTAGAATTAGAGCCGGCTCCCATAATAATCTTACCTTTTCCTGCGATTGCTCTTTTTGCACTGCATAAGATTTCGATTTCTTCTTCGTGGGT